>JAJRVN010000017.1 GCA_024277325.1 Patescibacteria group bacterium
AAAAAGGCCAATAATGCTTAAACTGACAGTTAAGGGGTCAGGCAAGATAGTTCGTGAGTAATAGATGTTATAAGGTAAAAACAGCCAGAAGATAACCACAGCTAAAGCGGTTTTTTTGTTGGCAATCTGATTAATTAAACGGTAGAAGAACCAACCGCCGATAAGCCAGAAAACGATATTGAACAATCGGCCGGCGGCTTCGAAAGGATAATTAAGGACCCCAGCCAAACGGCTGAATTGGAGAAATTTGTATGTGACTAAGTGTCCCAAGTTATAAACCGGAAATTCAACAAAGCGAAAGCCGTATGGGTTGTCAAGGCCGGAAGGAGTACTTGAGATATCAAAAAAACGAGGATGGAGAATGTCTAGTTTTTGATTAGCAAAATACCAGGTGACCGCGGCGGTGTCAGATTGACGCCAAGAGTGCCAGTCGCCCAAAACCGTGTCGATCTTGTAAAGCCTGACTAAAAAGGCCAAAACGAAGATTAAAACAAGAGATAAGTTAAAGATAGTGTCTTTATGCCTGTTGATGAAGTTTAAGAAGCTGTTCCTTGACCGTTTTTGCGGTCTGGCGCCAGTTAAATTTTTGAGCTTGGTGATAAGCAACCTTGCTAAGTTTGTCATAATTTTTCTTGTCTAATTTTAGCATCTTGGCTAAAACTTGATTAATCTGTACTTGATCAAACGGCGGTTTGATTTTTAAATCATCGTTGTCAATCAACTCTTTTAAAGAGGAATTATCGGCCACGATCGCCGGTGTTTGATAAAAGTTGGCCTCGACCACCGGCAAGCCAAAACCTTCCCAAAGAGAAGGCAGAATCAGAAAGTAAGCTTGGCGGTAAAAATCGGCCAAGGTGTCATCGTTGACAAAATCAAGCCAAATAACCCGGCCGGTTTTGACCGCTTTGTCAAGAATCGGCTTGATTTGATCTTGGTACAACCAGCCGGCTCTGCCAACCAAAACTAATTTGAAATCAGTTTTAATTTCCAAAAAAGCTTCAATCAGATTAACTATATTTTTTCGAGGCTGAAGAGTGCCAACAAATAAAATGTACTTTTTTAGTTTGATTTTGTACTTAGATTTTAAGTTGGAGAAATCTCGACCGTTAACTTTAGCTTGGGACAGGCGGCTGCCGGGATAGGCGACGCTTATCTTTGATTTATTGACTTGGTAATGCTTGACGATGTCATTTTGACTACTTTTAGAAATGGTTATGATATGGTCGGCGTTTTTCACCGAATATTTGGTCCAACTGGTTAATTGCCAGCGGTCTTTGGCTAAGAACTGGTCGGGAAAATAAAGAAAAGCCAGATCAAAGATAGTAATGATTGACTTGGTTGAAGCAGGCTTAAACCGAGGAGCATAGTGGCCGGGAGTAAAGATGACCTGTGGCTTGGTTTGGTAAAGGTATAAAGGCAGGCGCCATTGAGTCCAAAGGAAGGCGGGACCAACTATCTCTACAGGCCAGTCTAACTGGTTAAAAAAACCAGTTTGAGCTGGTTGGCTTAAGATTAGCTTAACCTTGGGATCCGACGATGACCAGATAGATTGCAAGTTTTTGATGATTTCTTGGACAAAGATATTACTGCCGACAGGGTTTTTAACATTGGCTTCGTTGGCATCAATTATTATTGTCATAACACTTGTTAATTCTAGCTGATTTTTAAAGCTGTCAAAGCTTCTTGGTAAACCGATAAGGTTTGACTGGCGGTTGTAACCCAAGAAAAAGGAGTTTTAAAATTTGAGCCAGACGATGGCATTTGGGTTAGTTTGGTAATTCCTTGGCTGATACTATCGGTATTTAATGGATCAACCAAAACTGCACCTGGGTAATCTTGACTTATTTCTTTCATACTGCCTAAGTTGCTGCTGACAAGCGGCAATTGATGGGCCATGGCGGCGGCTATCGGCAAGCCAAAGCCTTCATCTATTGAGGGGTAAAGCAAACCGGCGGATTTTTTTAATAAACTTAAAAGGTCTGAGTCTGGGACATAGCCTAAGAGCTTGATTTGTTGGTCTTTTTCTATTTTTATGTTGCCCCAGCCAACCCTGCCGGCAATCATAAGTTGATAATCCTTAAGCTTGACTTGTTTAAAAGCTTGGATCAAACGATTTAAATTTTTTCTTGGTTCAAGTGTAGCTATCGATAAAAAATATTTTTGACCAGTTTTGATTTTGTATTTGGTTCTTACCCTACCCCAATCAGTAGGTGAAGTAAACTCAAAAGGATCAGCTTCGTAAATAACCTTTATTTTACCTTGAGAATTTGGATAGTAATTCTTTAATTTTTCACGCGTATATTGTGAAACAGAGATAATTCTTGTAGCTTTTTGGCTTAACCAACTTAAGTAACTTATTTGTTTTTTCACAATAACTTCGTGAAACAGAGATGGATAATCGTGGATGGTTAAATC
The DNA here is from genome assembly GCA_024277325.1 of Patescibacteria group bacterium. Classification (GTDB taxonomy): domain Bacteria; phylum Patescibacteriota; class Microgenomatia; order JAADGY01; family JAADGY01; genus JAJRVN01. The sequence goes on from JAJRVN010000017.1 coordinate 2,416, forward strand.
ATGAACTGTAGCTACCGCTGGTTTTGAAGTATGGTAACCAACCCAGTCAGGTGTATGAAGTAGATCGTAGTTGCCAATAATGATTTTTGGGTCAAGTTTAAGCCTTAAAGACAGGGATCTTGCCCTTTCTGGCCAAGGCAGAAGATAAAATTTAAAATTAGTTTGATCTTGGTATTTTTGCCTCAACTTTCTTAGTTTATCAAACCTGCCTCGGGAAAAACCAAAAAATTTAAATTCAAGACCATTAACTTGAATTTGGCTAAAGCCAGCGATTAAGTTTTGAATATAAATGGAAACGCCGGTGCCGTAAACGTATTGGCTGATATCAAAAGCAACGATCATACTTCATTATAGTAGATGGAAAATGAACAATAGGGAATAGACAATGGATAATGGAAGAAAGTTGAGGTTTGTTGAGATAATTAAGTGTTAAGTCTTGCTATGGTTGAAGGTAAGGTTTAGTATTTCGAATTTTTATTGATATTTTTTACCCTTCAATTTATCCGGCATGCACTGCTGGTTTGAGCGTTTGCTAGGCAAGTCGTGATCGTATTGATATCCCTTGCCAAGACCAAGCTTTTTCATTAAATTAGTTGGGGCGTTGCGAAGATGCATCGGCACCGGCAGGTTACCGTATTTTTTAACATCGGCCAAAGCCTGGTTTTCGACTCTGTAAGCCGTATTATCCTTTGGGCATGAGGCCAAATATAAGGCCAGCTGAATCAAAAAAACCCGGCACTCCGGCATGCCGATTTTATGGCAGGCTTCGTAGGTGGCATTGGCCATAAGTAGTGCCGCTGGTTTAGCATTGCCGATATCTTCGCTGGCAAAGCGAAGCAAACGCCTGGCAATATAAAGTGGGTCTTCTCCGGCTTCGAGCATACGCATAATCCAATAAGCAGCCGCCGAGCCGTTGAATGAGCGCAGGGATTTATGTATGGCTGAGATAATTTGATAATGTTCATCGCCGTCGCGATCGTAGCGCAAGCTTTTTTGGACCGCGGTTTTAATCATATCTTTATTAATGACTGCTTTTTTCTGGTGAGCTTCACTTACAGCTATGGTGGTTGCCATTTCCAAGATATTAATGCCGACTCTAAGATCGCCGTTAGCTAAATCGGCGATTAAACCTATAACTTGATTGTCCAGTTTAACCTTTTTAAAGATCTCGTCTTGGTTTATGATTCTAGTTAAAACCTGGCTTATTTCTTGATGACTTAAGGGTTTGAAAACAAAAACTCGACTGCGGGATAGTAAGGCTGATATGACGGTAAATGACGGATTTTCAGTGGTAGCACCGATTAAGATAATGGTACCGTCCTCGACATAAGGCAGTAAAGCGTCCTGCTGGGCCTTGCTCCAGCGATGAATCTCGTCGATAAAAAGCAAGGACAGTTTTTGTTTAAGTTTATTTTTTTGAGC
>JAJRVN010000018.1 GCA_024277325.1 Patescibacteria group bacterium
AAAACCTGGTTGCTGGGTTTTTATTCAATCCTTTAATCATGTCTAATATGATAACAAAAAATAAAGAATAAGTAAAAAACTTGTTGAGTCCAAGGATCGGTTGGAAAGTTAGCCATCAAACTGTTTAAGTTATTTTTGTGCCGATACTTCTCTTATGATACCTATTGAAGCCTTGCTTTGGTTGACAAGATTTTTTAAGATTAAGGTAGGTTATCAAAAATAACAAGGAGGTAGTTAATGTCAGTTATTCGGAAAGCTGTTATCCCGGCGGCCGGCTTTGGCACTCGATTTTTACCTCAAACCAAAGCTATGCCAAAAGAAATGTTACCCTTAGTGGACAAGCCCGTGGTTCAGTATGTGGTTGAAGAATTGGTTGAGGCCGGCATAACCGAAATTATTATAGTAACCGGCTATCATAAACGCTCGATCGAGGATCATTTTGACCATAATTTTGAGTTGGAGATGCACCTTCGCCAGCAAGGGAAGCTTAATCGCTTAGCTAAAGTTGAGAAGATTCCGGAAATGGCCAATTTTTATTATCTGAGGCAAAAAGGGCCGAAAGGCAATGCTACTCCGATTCTTAACGCTAAAGAAATTATCGGTAATGAACCGTTTTTAGTCTTTTGGGGAGATGATTTTATTGATGCTAAACCCTCTAGAGCTAAACAGTTGATTCAGGCTTATGAAAAATATCAAGCTCCGATTTTGGGTGGCATTAAAACCAGCCGATCGGAAGATGCTAAGAGGTACGGCTTCGCCGCCGGCCAGGAAATTGAACCGGGCGTCATTGAGATCTCTGAGTTGGTTGAGAAGCCTGGGCCGGAAAAGGTTCCGTCTGATCTAGCCATCGTTTCCGGTATGCTTTACACGCCTGATATCTTTGATGCCATAGAAGAAGCCGACAAGAGAAGGTCTCCGGAAGAAGAGTTGGTTTATATTGACGCTTTAAACGTTTTGATGGAAAGAGGCAAAAAGATCTATGCCAAAGCTATCGACGGCGGTGTGTTTTATGATTGCGGCAATATCTTGGAATATATGAAAACCATTACCGATTTTGCCTTAAAACATCCAGACATAAACGGGGAGTACAAAAAATACCTGAAAGAAATCTTAAAGTAAATAATCCAAAGGCTACGAAATTAACCGGCGTTAATTAGCATGTCCACGGTTGTTTTTGCGTGTGGGCCTGGGAGGACTCGAACCTCCGACCTTTCGGATGTGAACCGAACGCTCTGGCCAACTGAGCTACAGGCCCTATTTTAAAATTTTAAAAGTCGGCCGGCTTAATTATACCAATCAGCTTGCAACTAGTTGACAAGACATGTTAAATAGTTTTTAATCATAGATAAATAGATGATTATTTGAATAATTTTGACTCACTATAAAACACCCAGCCGACTTATTGCTCTCATCTTGATTTTGAGTGTTTTTGGCTTGGTAGCGACAGCGGTTTTAATGCCGACCGACAAACCGACTATGATAGAAGTAGTCGATCTTCAATCGACGTCAGCCACCCTAGTTTGGCGGACCAACAGAAAAGTTTTGTCTAAAACCTTAATCGCCCAGAAGCCTGGTTGGCACCCTAATGTTGGTTTTTGGTTTAAGTCGATTTTTGGCTTTTTCCCCAAGATCAAAAAAGCTGAAGATATCTTTACTTTAAACGGCCAGCCATCGGTAATTCACATGGCCAAGATTGATAATCTTAAGCCGGGGACGAGTTATGAAGTTGTCGTTGTTAATGGATTGAGACTGTATAAAGTTAATAATTTATTGATAAAAACTCGGCCGGAAGCTAAGACAATACCTAAGCTTCAAGCGGCTTTTGGCCAAGTTGTTTCAAGCAATGCGCCGATTGCCAATGCCTTAGTTTTAATTTATAAAGACTCGGACCCTACGGTTAAGCTGTCAACTTTGACAGACTCAGCCGGCTTTTGGTTTGTTAATGTGGCTGGGCTTGATCTGTCAGTAACCGACAGGCTGAGTGTTGAGGCTTTTACCAGAGATGGCCAGCATAAAAAAATGATCAACCAAGCCGGCTTTTACCAGCCGGCTTTACTTATTGATTTCAACCCAAAGCAATGAAGCTTAGAGTTAAGATATCTACTATAGTAATAGTCGCTTTAACCGCTGTTTTGAGCTTCTATGCCTATAAGCCGGCAATGGCCGTTTCAGGCTGTGGCAATTTAGGCTATCAAGACTGGCGGGCTGTCCATAACCCGGGCGATGAATGGTATGAATGCTTATCTAACGGCAAAGCCAACTACGTTAGATTGGATAACAGCTGTCAACCGGTAATCAAACGGAATATAGAAAATAGCACTTGCTTTGACCAAGTAGTTGGCTCTAAGCCAAAGCCCAAAGAAACCAACCAACCAGCCCCAGAGTGCCGCGGCAAGCAAAACCAAATGCTAACCGAGTTTGTTAGAGCCGAATGTGATTTAAATTTTAAAAAGTATGTCAAAATTGAGAAATGGTGTGATAATCAAGGTCGGGTTTACGAAAAAGCCGGTAAGGTTTCCACCAAAAGTTGCCAAGCCAAGGATGGGCCGATCTTTGACCCGGCCGAACTGACCAATATTAATACCTGCAAAGCCGGTTTCTGCGAGTTAGGTGGCAAGTGCTATCAAGCCGGATATTCTTATCTAAACCAAGCTGATGGTTGCAGTTACACTTGTGAGAAGACCGGCTGGTCCAAATCTGATTGTTCGGTTCCAACCCAAACCAACCCAAAACCAACGCCCACGGCTACGCCAAGTGATAAAGAGGCTCAAACAAAACAAGGCTTGGAATTAAACATAACCGTCAAGCGATCTTCGGAATGTTCAATGTCAGACCTAAAGGACTGCCGGCCAACTCCCTTAGCTTCGGCCAAGGTTGAGGCCGCCGGCCGATCGGTTATAACAAACGAGGCCGGTCAAGCCAAATTAGTTATCAGCTTAGACAATTTGGAGTCAGATTTGAGCCTAACGGTGAGTAAGGAAGGCTACCAGGTCC
>JAJRVN010000019.1 GCA_024277325.1 Patescibacteria group bacterium
AAAGTTCTTTTTTCCCATCTGACAACATTATTCCACTGGTTGATCATAAGAGGTAAATCATTGTAGGACTGTATCCATTTGGCAAAACTATGATACATTATCGTCTCGCTTGTAGGCCTAACGACCAAAGGCTCTTCCAGTTTTTTGCCACCGCCGTGGGTGACTAAAGCCAGCTCCGGAGCAAAGCCTTCAATATGTTGTTTTTCTTTTTCTAAGAATGAATACGGAATAAACAAGGGAAAGTACGAGTTTTGCACCCCGGCGGCCTTTATCCTTTTGTCCAAACCAGCCCGAATTAATTCCCAAATGGCATAGCCATAAGGTCGATAGATGATCGTCCCCCTTACCGGCCCGTAATCGGCCAGCTGAGCTTCCCTTACCACATTTTGGTACCATCTGGCTTGGTTTTGGCTTCTTGGCGTAATCTGGCTCATGAGGTCATTTTATTATAAGATAAGATAAAAAACAAATAATTGACCTGGTCTTAAGCTGGTTGGCTGAATAAAATCATACCCAGTAGAACCAGCCACAAAACAAAGAAGGTGACAAAATAAACCAAGCGGCTATTCTTCCTCGTCTTCATCTTCGTCGCGATAACCTTCATAATTGTAAAACTTTATCTTTTCATTCTTAAATAACAATTTCAGGTAGCCAACCGGGCCGTTTCGGTGCTTGGCTATCTCCAATACCCTAACGTAAGTATTTTCCTCTTCATCGCTCTCCTCTTCTTTGTATAAAAAGATGACTACGTCAGCATCTTGCTCTATAGCTCCAGACTCCCTTAAATCAGCCAGTTGCGGTCGGTTGCCGCCCCTGTGCTCAACCGCCCGAGATAACTGTGACAGAGCCAAAACCGGCACCTTGATTTCTCTGGCCAAGTTCTTTAATTCTTGGGAAATATATGACACTTCTTGGACTCGGCTTTCAAACCGCCGCCTGGGTTTGATCAGCTGAAGGTAATCAACCACTATTAAGTCCAACCCCTTTTCCGCTTGTAATCTTCTGGCCTTGGTCCTCATCTCTAAGATCGAAATACCGGGAGTGTCATCTATGTATAAAGGAGCCTCGGCTAAGGCGCTGATGGCCTCGGTTAATTTCTGCCAATCATCCTCGGAAAAATTGCCTGTCTTTAACCGCCAAGCATCGATGTCGGACTGGGAAACCAGCAACCGGTCAACCAGCTCTTCATGGCTCATTTCCAATGAAAAAAAGCCGACCTTTTTCTGGTTAACCACACTGGCATAATGGGCGATGTTTAAAGCTAGGGCGGTTTTGCCTTGGCCTGGCCTGGCCGCCAAGATCAAAAGGTTGTTCTTTTGCAGTCCGGATAGCCTCTTATCGAGGTCTGTAAACCCGGTTTCCAGCCCTCGCAGGCGGCTTTTGTTTTTATGGAGCTCGTCCAAGCGGTCAAACGAATCGGTGAGCAAATCTCTCAGCTGAACAAAATCTTGGTTAACACTTTCTTGAGATAGGGAAAAAATCATGCTCTCGGCCTTGTCCAACAACTGCTTTGTTTCATCTTCGGTATCAAAAGCCCTTTCGGTCAATTTGCTGGACATCTCTATCAGCTTGCGACGAAGATAAAATTCTTTGATCAAAACAGCATAATCTTCTATGTGGGCTGCGGTCGGCAACAAGCCGGCCAACTCAGCCAAAAAAGCCCGGCCGCCGATTTGAGTTAGTCTTTTATGCTTTTTAAGTTGTTCACTGACAGTTACTACGTCTATGGCTTGGCGGGCGTTATAAAGCTCAACCATGCTTTCATAAATAAAACGTAAATTTCTGATATAAAAGTGATCCGGCCGAAGCTTGCTGACTATCAAGGCGATAGCTTCGGGGTCTATCAGTATGGCGCTGATAACCGACCTTTCGGCCTCCTGCGAATGAGGCGGTGTTCTGGAATTAGTATTGATGACCATCTACGATTGTCTTAAAATTACTAAATTATGACCATCTTTCCAAAACAACAATCTGGGTTTGATCGTTGTCGATAGATTTTAAACTTAATTTGGTTTGGCTCACCTCGGCTTGGCTAACTCCCATTTCCTGTAAGAACTCAGACAAAGGCGCTAATTTATCAAAAGTTGCTTTGTTATGGTCGGACAGCTTGTAATGCATCGGCACCACAATCTTTGGCTCAAGTTGCTCTATGGTCTTGATCACTTCATCCAAGCTTAAGGTATAAAAACCGCCGACCGGAACAAAAACCACGTCTATCTGGTCCAACTTTTCAACCACTGCTTCAGGTAGAGGTTGTCCCAAATCGCCTAAGTGCAACAATCTAAAGCCGTCAGCTTCGATTTGATAGATGGTGTTTAAGCCTCTTTTCTTACCTTGTTGGTGGTCATGATATGTTTGATAGCCTTTGATATCAACACCTTTAATCTCATACTCCCCAGGTCCATTGACGACTAAAAAATCACCCTTAACTGCCTCTATATAGTTGTGGTCAAAGTGGTCATGGCTAACCGTAACAATGTCCGCTTCCACCCGCTTCATCTGAAAGCCAACCTCGGCCGAGAACGGGTCGGTCACTATCTTAACCTCTTTCGTCTTGAAATAAAAAGCTGAATGACCTAAATATTTAACTTCTAACATAGCTTAATTATTTTAGCACACTGAAAGAAAACATAAACACCAATAGCGCTAATCTAAGCAATCAAAATACTGACAAAAACCGGCAAACTGCCGGCGCTTTAATTGTTTGTTGACACTTTGAACTTCAGGTTCTAAGATTAAAAAGTGATCAGTAAAATTATCAAAGCTATTAGTCTTTTTATTCTCGACCTGTTCGAGACGATTACTTTATCGGCGGTTATTTTTCTTCTCGTTTACCTTTTTGTATGGCAACCCCACAGAATCAAGGGCGCCTCGATGGAACCCAACTTCCACGACGGCGAGCTTATCTTAACCAGCAAGCTGTCATACAAACTTAACCAACCCCGCCGGGGCGACGTCATTGTCTTTAGAGCCCCCCTCCAAGAAGATCGGGACTACATCAAAAGAATCATCGGCCTGCCAGGCGACAAAGTCTTGGTTAAAGATGACCGAGTCTACATCAATAACAAGCTCCTATCCGAGCCATACCTGCCTCAAACAACCTGGACTAGGGATTCTTACTACTTACGCGACGGGCAGTTAAAGATCGTACCTCCGGGAACTTATGTGGTCATGGGCGATAACCGAGATCATAGCAGTGATTCTCGCGAATGGGGACCGGTACCTTTCGGCAACATCGTCGGCAGAGTTTGGCTAAGATACTGGCCGGTATCCAAGTTTGGCTTGATCAAGCACTACGAGCCAAGCCTGATAAATCAACCTCGCAGATAACAGCTCACCGATACACATCAAGGGCTAATAAGTTTCCGGACTGATACATTATCTCTTGGTTGTTAAACCGATTTTCCAATAACTGACTGATAAAGGTCACATCCTTGAGCCAGTGGTGGTTGGTTTTGTAAGATGGCGGCGTATAACGCCTCTCTATCTCAGCTAGATTAGTTAAACCTTGTTGAAAGTACTTCTGGTACAAACCTTGGCCGACGGTTTCGATAGCTTCCGACCAAGAACCAAAAACCACTACCCTACCCCCGGTAATTCCCCAACCAAAGGGGTTGTATGATGGCCGGCCGGCTAAATAAGGAATGCGCTTGCCGTACGATGATTCTTTGCCGGCTATGGCCGGTAAGAGCGTCCAGGGTAGGCCGTACTTGTCGGCAATTCGGACAAAATCAGCTTCAGAGCCCAAAAGCGGTGATCGCTTTTCAGCAAAAAAACTAGCCAAAACCTGGACTCTTAAATCAGTTTGTTTAATACTTGCCGCATAGGCTTTATCAGCCTTGACGCCAAGGTTGTTAAAAAACTGTTGATGTTCAATACTATAGGAAAATAATAACCAAATCAAAAACAAGCTTGTTTGGCCATAAATAAACAATCGTTTATATAATTTTGCTGGGAAAATCATAGACAAAATAGTCAATTAATTAAGATGCTGGTTGATTATATCAGAAAAAGTCAATTTTGCAATACTATAAGAACTATTTTTCCAATAAATTAGTTTGCGGAGCGACAACGACTAAGCTTGGTTTGTTGGCCAAACTAAAAACCAAAACCCTATCTCCCAAACTTATCTCATCTGAAGTTATTTTCTGGCCTTGGCTGTTGAACAGGCCGATCTTATTACTCAAATTAATCTCGATAACCTCATTATCTACATTAACTATCTGATACAGCCGCTTATCATCGTCCAGTTTGCTGACCTTGCCTATGAAAGTTTGACTCTTGGCCACTTGCCAATTTTTAATTATCTGAAGTTTGATCAAAACTAAGTCGCCCCCTTCTTTTTGGAAAATAAAGATGGCCCGCTTGTTTAAAAATTTATCGTCCAGCTTAGTCAAGCTGACCAGTCGGCCGTTATCATCGAACGCATACAATGACGTCTTTGGCTTAATTAAAAGCTTAATCTCTTGGCCGCTGTCAGCTTTTATGACTACCTCATCTTGGTTTACTTGCAACAAAGTCCCGGAGCCGGCTTGGGCCTTGGCCGGATACTTTTTTGAGCTGACCACTCCATTGATCGCCACCGGTTGCCGCAACTGTAAATTATCAGACAGCTCGACAGGGTAAAACTCAATTAAGTTAGCTCCAGCTTCCAATTTTAAATCTCGTTGCCAAACATCAGATTCAACCAAATTAAACTTGGCCTGGTCATTGACTCTAATTATCAAACCACTGCCCGAGGCGGTCTTAAACTTAAACTCCAACTGCTTATCTTTAGCTAGAAAGAACGGTTGTGGAAATAATACCTCAACCGCTGACAAATCATCGGGTTGGGTCTCTTGGGTGTCAATCTCGAAAGGGGTTTGGGCCGGCGGAGTGATCGATGATTCCTCCAATGTCTGCTCTGGGCTGGCTTGGCGCCAAAAAAACAATTTTTCCGTTTTTTTGACCACTAAAAAGATAAAGGCCCCGATAAGCAAGCCAATAACAATAGCTGTCAAACTCTCTTTATTCATTTAATTTTTGCTTTAATTTTGTAGTAATTGGCTCTAAATGGCCATCTAAGATACCTTCTAAGTTATACCACGATTGGTTAATTCTGTGGTCGGTTACTCGGTTTTGAGGGAAGTTATATGTCCTTATCTTTTCCGACCGCATGGCCCTACCAACAGCTTGGCTGCGCTGGGCCTCTATTTGGCGCCGCCGCTCGTCTTCTTGTTGTTGCCACAGTTTTCCTCGTAATAACTCCAAGGCAATAATTCTGTTTTGTAACTGACTTCTTTCCCTTTGGCAAACAATGGTTAAGCCTGTCGGTTTATGAATCAAGCGCACCGCAGTTGAAACTTTATTAACATTCTGGCCACCATGACCGCCGGATCGAAAAAACTGCCACTCAAGATCCTCCTCCCGTATATCCACTTCGGTCTTTTTGATTTTCGGAATAACGGCGACACTGGCAGTTGAAGTATGCAACCGGCCTTGAGCTTCCGTAGCCGGGACTCGCTGGACTCGGTGAACTCCGGCTGCGTATTTAAAGATATCATAAACTTTCGGCCCACTGATCTCTAAAACTCCTTCTTCCACTTGCTGCACCTTAAATTTAAGCGCCTCGGCATAACGCTGATACATTCGCAGCAAATCACCGGCCCAGATCTTGGCCTCATCACCACCGACTCCGGCCCTAACCTCAAGAGTAATCTGTTTTATGTCTTGATTCTGGCCCTGCCGGTTTATGACCTCGACTAGTCCTTGGTTAAAGAGTTGCTGGAGCTTGTCCAAATCTTTCTCCAGAGTCCTTAATTCCTGGCCTGCCATAGTCGCCAGTTCCCCTTGAGCCTCAACTAGCTCTCGAGCCTGCTGCTTCTGGCGTTCTAACTCTTTTATTTTGAGGGCCAGCTGATAAATTTGCTTATATTGATTGATAAATTGCCCAGCCAACTCTAACTCTGAAGAGTCTCTGCGTGAAGCTTCCGACAAGATCTTAAGCGAAGTTTGATATTCGTCAATTAAATCAGATGGTGACTTCATAGTCTTGTCTATATAAATAATCGGAACTAAAAAGCTAACGATTCTTTTTAACTTGAGACTTTAAAACCGTAACCGCTTGCTTGTATGAGGTCAAGACTTGCTTTTTGCGCGGTTTTTTAGCCTTAGGCCGAGAATACTTCTTAGCCAGCTCAACCTTACGCATAAATTTATCAACCTTACCCATGGTGTCGATAAACTTCATCTCGCCGGTAAAGAACGGATGACATTTAGAACAGATATCAACCTTGATCTCAGGCAAGGTTGAGTTTGTCTTAAATTCGTGACCACACGCACAAGTAACCTTGACGTTGTAATGATATTTTGGATGTATACCTTGTTTCATAACTCCACTATTTTAACAAAAAGATACAAAAAGGTAAATCAAGCATTATCTCGTTGTTTAATTTTTTTAATTTTGCGCTTGATAGCCCGGCTTAAATTAAGTTCAGGCACCCGTTCTGCCAAGATCAACAAAGTGAACAAAACGTCAACAAATTCCTCTTCCAGATCTTCTATTTTAAAGGAGTCAAGTTTATCCTGCCTTTGCAAGCCCAGATATCTTAAGATATCATTATTTAACTCGCCGACCTCCTCACCAAGCTTGACGGTTCGGCCCAAAATGCGAATATCGTTTAATTTGGATGGCGGGTCTTCACTTAAAAACTTTTTATCTCTGTCTTTGATAAACTCCAACAATTGAGCAATAACATCTTCCATCTTAATTCCATTAGTTTTCATTAAATAAGACTTAATAAGTAACGAGTATTTATTATACATTAACCTGTTCAAAATCCATACCTCAACTCTAAATTAACTGATAATAGTGGCAGTTAGAACTAGAATACCGATTGGCGGAGGGGGTGGGATTCGAACCCACAAGCCCTATAAAGGGCGCCGGTTTTCAAGACCGGTTCCTTAGCCGTTCGGAGCACCCCTCCTTTTTAAATACACAAACTTATTATATATCCAGTCTCTACCTTTGCCTGATTTGAGGAATAATTCTCTCTTTCTGGCTTGAGTGAAGATAATGTCTTATGATGTGATAATAACCACTAATGATTGTACTTCATCGATCTTAGTTTACTTAACCTTTAAATTGTTCAAAAGTCCGCAACAATCATATCTTACTTTCTTCCAAAACTGCCGTTAGTTTTTTAGTTTCACCATCACGCCAAACTTCTATGGTTATTTTTTGGCCAACTTTCTTCTTTTGGATAACTTTGATTAAACCACCATCTTTGAACCTGATCCGTTGACCATCAATCTTAACAATAATGTCTCCTGGTTCTATACCTGCCTTGGCTGCCGGCGAATCTTCTAAAACTCGCCTCACATAAGCGCCCTCCGGTATTTCTTGTAAAATAGCCAAATCACGGCTTATCATATTAAATTGAACACCCAAATACGGTCGGCTGAAGCGGCCGGTTTTCTCGAAATTATCCAAGGCCTCTTTGACTGTGTTAATCGGGATGGCAAAACCGATATTTTCCGCTCCTTGGGCTACGGCGACATTCACTCCAACAACTTGGCCGGCCGAGTTAAGTAGTGGCCCGCCGGAATTGCCCGGATTGATGGCAGCGTCGGTTTGAATCACGTTGTCCAACCTCTCAGAAAAAGCCCCCAAACCATCGCCGGCAACTATACCTCGGCCTAAGCCAGAGATAACTCCCACCGTCACCGTATTTCTAAACTCACCTAAAGCTGTGCCGATGGCGATCGCCATCTGGCCAAGCTGAATCTTGCTTGAGTCGCCCAATTCCAAGGGCTTGAGGTCATCGGCTTCGATTTTTAAGATAGCCAAATCTATGGTTGGATCACGGTAAATTTTAACAACATCGTATTTTTTACCAGCTGAGGTGATAACCTTATAGCTTGCTTGTGGATCAGACACAACATGCTTATTGGTAATCACCAAGCCATCTTTAGTAACAACAAAGCCAGAACCGATGTCTTGTTCTATTTTTCTTTGCCTTACTCCTTGGCCAAATAAAAGATCATCGAAAACTACGGTAGTTTTTTTAATGCCCACGGTCACAACCGAAGGCGACACCTTCTTGACTACATTAGTAACCACTGATTCTTGATAGACTATTTTCTGGTTAACGATCGGCAACTGGGTCTTAAGTTGGGATTGATCGATTGAAGACGACTTTATTTTAATCAGCCAATCAGGCAGAAAGCTCATCTTGTCCGCTGGCAGATAATTAACTCCGCCGGCAACAACCACCAACAATAAAGCTATCCCTAACAAGATCTTTTTCATTATTGCCTCCCTACTTTTTTATTGTAATCCTAATTACAATATTGGCAACCTTGTCGCCAAACCGCAGCCTAACCTTGTACTCTCCTAACTTTTTGAATGGCTTGTCAAACTCTATGTATTTTTTGTCCACCCCAAGCGATTTAGCCAACTTGGCCCGGGTCATGGTTTGGTGAAGCTGTCCGGTTTCGGGATTGCCTTCAACTTCAAACTCAAAGCTTTTTTTATCAAATTGTTTGGCTAGCTTAGCTAGTTTCTGGGCTTGCTTGGCTTTAAGTTTGATTCTTTTTTGCTCTTGTTGCTTGAGTTTGTTTAGATGTTTGGCATCGGCCGGCACCGCCAAACCTCTTGGGAAAAGATAATTAAAGGCATAGCCGTCAGCCACTTTGGTTATTTTTTGAGTCTTAGTTAAAATTACCTTCATATATCTTCTTATAGTTATTATTATAATCTAAAATTACCTTAACCGCTTCATCTATGTATTTCTGGTTTATGGCTGAGTAATCCATCTCCAAGGCCGCTTCTGGCTTGTCAAAGACAACGATCTGAGGAGTTAAGCCTTTGTTATGAATCCAGCTACCATTTGGGGTTAGCCATTTGGCGATGGTTACATGCAGCCCCGCTTTATTGCCTAAATCCTTAGCTTCCTGGATAGTACCTTTGCCAAACGATGTGGTGCCGACGATTATCGCCCGTTTCCTGTCCCTTAAAGCCCCGGCAACAATTTCAGAAGCAGAGGCACTGCCTTTGTTAATTAAAACCACTAATGGCTGGTTGATCAGTCTACCCTGACGGTTAACCATCAAGCTTTTGCGGGTTTCGCTTAAGCCCTCTTCCACTACCACAACGCCCCTGTCCAAAAATTCGGAGGCAACATAGACCGCCCCGTCCAAATAACCGCCCGGGTTGTTACGCAGGTCCAAGATCACGCCAACGAACTTATCCGGGTTTTGGTTTTGTTTTTCTAATATCCTATCGACGGCCATCTGCCATTGGCTATCGGTTAAATCGCCGAATCTTAACAGTTTCAAGTGGGCAATAACCTTAGAGTTTTTCTCGATAAAGCTTAACTCTACGCTGTTTATGGTAATCGTTCCCCTGACTATATAAATGTCCAAGGGCTTGTCAAGGCCTTTTCTAATAATGGTCAGCTTGACTTTAGTGCCCTTTGGGCCTCTGATTTTATCGACCGCATCAGGCAAAGACATCTGTAAAGACTCTTCATCATCTATGGCGGCGATGAAGTCGCCGGCTTGAATTCCGGCTTTGAAGGCTGGCGTATCTTCAAGCGGAGCTATAACGGCCAGTTTGGAATCAATATAACCAAGCTGGATGCCCACACCCTCAAATTTACCTCTTAGTTCTATCTTGCTTTCGTTGTTTTCTTTTGGTGGCAGATATGTCGTGTACGGATCGCCCAAGGCCGCCACCATACCTTTTATGGCACCGTTTATCATCTTTTTTTTATCGATTTTATCTTGGAACAAAAAATCCTTCTTAACTTCGTCATAAACTTGCCAAAACAAGCGCATGTCTGGCTGGTTAGGTTGGTTGGTTGAAGACGGCTGGGTCAAGTGGGGCTGGCTATCAGCGTTTAATCTATATGCCCTTAGGCTTAAGTTGGGATAATAATAAGGCAAAATATTGCCTAGTATAAAACCAATCAAAAAAATAAGGATTAGTTGAGTTTTTCGAACGCTCATAAAAAAGATTAACCTTTCGTGATTTACTTTAACATAAAAAACAAAGCTCTGCCAAACCAAAAATAACTTAAGCCCCGGGGTTTTGCCAGCTTGCTTTTCCAGCTGTTAAACAACTCCGACTTACTTGGTTTTGACTAAGGTTTTAACTTGGGTAAAGGGTAAAACAGCCAATACCCTCGCCCGCTTTATGGCTTTGGTTAACTGTCGCTGATGCTTGCTGCAGACGTTGGTGGCGATTCTTGGCAAGATCTTACCTTGTATGGTGATAAATTCTTTTAAGACTTCTTTGTCCAAATAATAAGGCTCGGTCTTTTTGTGGCAAAACGGACAGGACTTAAATTTTGGTGGCCGAGGCTTCCTTTTTCTAACTACCATAGCGATTATTCTTGACCTTTTTTAACTTCTGCTTTATTGTCAGCTTCCGGTTGGCTCTGGCCTGCTTTGTCAGCTGCTGGCTTTTCAGCTTGTTTTTGATCGGCTTCAGCCTCAAACGGTAAGTCATCATCCGGTAATTCGATAACGTCTAGGTCGGCATCAGGTAACTCCACTTGGTCGTTGGGAGCTGTAGCACCGGCCGGTTGGGCCGGTTGTTGGCTAAAGTTGTTAGTTCCGCCGGCATCGCTGGCCGGCTGGCGGTTATTGTTAAATTGCTTACCGCCATAAAGCAAGATCATGTCGGTGATGATTATTTCGGTAA
>JAJRVN010000020.1 GCA_024277325.1 Patescibacteria group bacterium
CGATTTGGGGGTTTGGCTCATAAAGACGATCTGCTTGGGGTGTTGTTTGACATACTCGCCGGCGAATTTAAGGGCTTGCTTAAAATTATCAACTTGCTTGAGCAAATGGTCGCTCCATAAAATAGCGGTTGATTGCTGGCCAAAGCCCTGTTTAACCAGAAAACTCATGGCCAAGCCAACGGCGGCAGCGATATCCCTCGCTTCAGGTTCGATGATGTAGTTATCAACCGGAATCAAAGGCAGTTGCTTTTTAATGATATCAACGTATCGCTGGCCGGTTGAGATGTAAATGTCTTGCCAATCAACTTCCGGCCGCAAGCGATCGACAGCTAACTGCAAAGTCGATTTATTATTAATAATGGGCTCGAATTGTTTGGGTGTATTTTGCCGGGATAAAGGCCACAATCGGGTACCTATGCCCCCCGCGAAGATAACGGTTTTCATAATCAATCCTCGTTAATTAATTTGCTAACTGTGTTTGACATCTGTTTTTTAAAGTTATAAATAGAAAATGGTTGGAAATACTTATCCATTTTAGCTGACGATGGCCAATCTGGCAAAGAATCAGGCAGTTGTTTGAGTTTTTGGCAGATGTCTTGGCTGGTTTGGTTTTTGACGGACCACGCCAAAGGATAATCTTTTAGGAACTCGCCGGCACCGCCCTGGCGATAAAAAATGATTGGCTTATAAAAGCAACAAGCTTCCAGGGCTGCCAGGCCAAAATCTTCGCGCTGAGGCATGATCAAGCCTTGGCTTTTTTGATACAGGTATTTGAGCTGGCTGTCTGAGAGATTAGTTAAGAACAAAACCTTAAGCTTATTTTTGCCAGCTAATTTAATCAAGCTGTTTTTCAACCATCCGGCGCCGACGATGACTAAGTTTTTCTTAGCTTGAGCCGCCGCTTGGATACTTAAGTCAAGCCTCTTTTGAGGCACCAAGCGGGCCACGCTTAACCAAAAAGAATCAAAAGGCAGATTAAGTGGTACCGACTGCAAGCGCCGCCAGTAAAGGTGGTTAAAGGCGGGCATAATCACTTTCGAATCGCGTCGGTAGTACTTTTTTATTTCTTGACTGACAAAGTTGGAGATGGAAATGATTTTATCCGGCCTTTGGCCAGATAAATAATCCCAAAGCCGTAGTTTGCTGGCTTGCCGGCTGAATAAAAACCGAGCCAGACTTGGCAGCTTATCTTTAAAAAGCTTATAATCTTGCCATAAGTAGCGGGTTGAAGCCAGAGCATAGTGGAGGTGTTTGGTTTGGTGGTTGGTAATAATGCCGCGGCTTATCGTTGCCCCAAGGCTAATAACCAGTTTATAGCCGTTAAAATTGAACGACTCTATGGCTATTTGGTTTAAGGGTAAAGTCAGCTGATAAGGCAGGTATTTAAAAGGAAACTTGGATAAAAAGCTGGTTTTAAGTTGCCGGCCATCAAGAAACTTAAACAGGCTTGAAGCTTTATACTTGGGAGTTATGATATCGGCTTGGGGGTAAAGATCGACCAGGGCTTGGATTAACCGCTCTGCCCCACCCCACTTGACCAGCTGGTCATAAACGATGGCGACCTTGCCGGTCGTTAACAAGCTTCTTTGAATCATTTAAATTGATAATAATTTTTTATAAACATCTAAGGTTTTGGTTGCCATAGTGGAAAAGGAATAATAATTTTTGAGATTGGCGCTAACTTTTTGATAATAATGGTAGTTGCTTTTTAGTTGGTAAAGGGCTTTGGCAAAACTGTCCGGCTGGTGGGGATCAAAGTAAACAGTCTGGTTATGAGTGATTTCAAGGAAAGCAGGAATATTGGAGATAAGAACCGGTTTGTTATAGGTCATGGCTTCAATGACCGGCAAGCCAAAACCTTCCATAAGAGAGGCTGACACTAAAGCGTAACAGTTTTGATATAGCCAGTTTAGGTTTGTTTCTGGCAGGTTGTGGTAGTAGTTAACCCGGTTGGTCTCAAGTATTTTCCGCCAGTTGCCGGTAGCGGCTTTAGGGGTTACGATTACCAGCTCAAAGCCGTTGCTCTTAATGGTGTCAAGATGTTTAAGCAGGAAAATAACGTTTTTGTGCTGGTATAAACTGCCAACATATAAAAGATACGGCTTATCAAGCTGAAAACCTTTGGGCATCACTGGTCGAGCTTGGTTTTGCCAACAACCTTCATATATGGGAGTTATTTTATCGGATTTGACTTGCTTGTACCTGCTTAGAATTTGGTTTTTGACGGTTTGGGTCGGAGTTATGATGTGGTTGGCTGAATAAATGGCCCTTTTTATCGTTAGTTTATAAGCCGCCCGCTTGAACTTAAAAATATATTTATTATGGCTAGTGTCAACCGGCAGGGTGAAGTAATCCTTGATTAGATCATGAATTGTAACGACGAACTTGATCGGCGGTTTGATTATGGGAAGATTGAAATGGAGAAAGTGGATCAGGTCAGGCTTGGATTTTAAAATGTAAAAGGGTATGGTCAGCTGTTCTTTGAGTGAGTAGTGCTTGGTTTTGGTGGCGATGACCTTAAAGTTATTGCCTAATTTTGGCGTTTGGCTTTCGGTTAAGATGATGTAGTCGAAATTGGTTTTCAGCTGGTTTAAAGCCAAGATTAAGCCTTGGCTATACTTTGATAAACCGCCATGTTTTGGCTGCCAAAAGCGAGTATCGATTAAAATTTTTGGTCTCATTTGAAGTTGGTTAATGACATTAACTTGATGCCGATTTTGACCAATTGGTTAAACCAGCTTGGATATCTTTGGCTGTAATGCTTGGTGTAAAAAATCAACATAGCTTGCCAAAAATATTTTTTGGTTTTGGTTTTGGTTTGAGGATTATTGCTTTTAAGACCGGCAGCGTGCTTGTGGTGGATAGCTTGGGCGTGAGGGTAAAACCAAACTTGTTTGCCGATTTGTTTTAACCTATAGCACAAATCGATGTCCTCGCCATACATAAAGTAATCGGAGTCGAAAAAGCCAACCTGTTTCAGGCTGTCAAACTTAGCTAGGAAAAAGGCGCCGCTTATAGCGTCGATCTGGTGGGGTTGATTGAGATCTTTGTATTTAAGATGATACTTGGAGAATAAAGAGGTGGCAGGCAAGAGTTTCTCCAAGCCCAAAAAATAGGTCAAGGCCGCCCAAGGAGTTGGAAAACCGCGATGACAAGCCCAGTCTAGGCGCCTCTGTTGCGGGTCAAGCCAAAGTTTCAGGCTGACTACAGCGGCCTTGGGTTTGGATTGAAGAAAGTCCAGAGCTTTGCTTATAGCATCTACATCTACATCCACATCACTATTTAAAAGCAAGACGTATGGACTGGTGTTTTGTTTTAAGGCGACATTGTTACCCACAGCGAAACCTAGATTTTTCTTGTTTAAGATTAAATTGATTCCGGTTAACTTTTTTAATTTAGTGACCTCGCCTGGCCGGCTAGAGCGGTTGTCAATGACTGTGATCAACCAATCTTTTGGCTTTTTTAAGTTGAGCTTGGTGACCAGCTGTTTAACTAAGTCAGCGGTGTTGTAACTAAGGATGATAATGTTTAGTTTATGGTTCATTACTTGCTCGCTAATTGATAATAGATTTGGTTTAGTTTAGTGCTGACTTTTTGCCAAGTTAAGTGCTTTTTCAACTTGTTTAGGGCTTGCTTTGACATTTGCCTACCCAAAGTTGGCTGGCTTAATACTTTGGTGGCCAGGTTGATTAATTCTTGTGGCTTTTGACCGGTAAAGACATCGATACCAGGCTTTAAGGGTAAGCCTTCAACAGCCAGCGGAGTTCCAACAATGGGAATGCCGTCAGCTATCGATTCCAATACTTTATACTTGGTGCCCCGGCCATTGAGGATAGGCACCAGCATTAAGTCGGTGTAGCTTAGAATCTGCTTGATGTCATTGACTTCGCCGATAACGTTGATGTTTAAAGCCTTATTGTTAAGGTCGAGAATCTGCTTGGTCGGATGCCGGCCAACGATAAACAACTTGGCGGTTGGAAACCGCCGGTGGAGGCCAGACCAGACATACTTAACCAAGAAGTTAACCGCTTCGCGGTTAGGCAGCCATTTGAAGTTGCCTAAAAACAAAACATTTTTACCCTTGGCCCTTTTAATATTGATTTCAAATACGTTTTTAAAATCATCAAAATCAACACCGTTTTCGACCACTTCAATATCAGTCCGATTGACTTTTTGATTAATAAAGTTTTTGTCCTCAAGCGATACCGTGGCCAGCTTAGTTATAGATGCCCAATAATGCTTTTCCCAATACTTAAGCTTGTTGACATCGATTTCAAGCAGGGGTTTAAGAAACGGTAAACGTAGGTTTTGGCTGACTCGCTGATAAACTAGATATTCGATGGTTTGCTCAACCAACAAAACCGGTAGCTTAGTTTTAGGCAGATTAGGTAAGACATAAAAAGTTTCGGCATGGATTAAATCATATTGGTTTTGGTTGAGCAATTTTTTGATTAATTTTTTCAGTGCCGGTGAGTAATAAATGCTGACCAGGAATGGATACGGCGATAAAGCGGTTAAAAAAAGGTTACGCAGGTCCCAAGCCGGTCGCCGCTGAATCGTGTAGATGGCTTGAGTATAGGGCCTGAGCTTGGCTAAGTATTTTTTCTCTTCAGCTTGGCGGATAAAAGAAATCAGAGTGATTTTGTGGTTTTTGGACAGCTGTTTAAGCAGATTAAAACTTCTAATCTGACCGCCGGAATACAAAGGATAAGGCAGATATGGTGTGATCATTAATATCTTCATCGGTTTTTATTTTGATTAAAGCTGATAAACATACCGGTGATTGCCCATAAGTAATAAGCGATCTTGCTTGATTCGAAAACGTCGATAAAGACCGCTGACATGAAAAAGCTGAACAAGGCAGTCAAAAAACCGATGGCGACAATCGGTACTTTCTTAAAATTTGAGATAGCTAAATAGATAAGATTTAGCCAAAGAATAAAAAAGCTAGTAAAGCCCAAGAAACCGACTTCGCCCAATAATCTCAAATAATCGTTGTCTGTGGCCAAACCTAAAGAGGTGTAGCCGGTGCCGACAAGCGGATTTTTAGCAAAGGCTCTGATGGCTCTAGGCCACTCAACTTGGAATCGGATTTGAGATGATCGGGCAGCAGCAGCAGCGATTGGTTCGGGAGTGGGGAAAGGTCTGGCCGCCGGACTTGCCGGTTTGCCGGCAGTGGTGGCAACGGTAGCCGCTTGACTGCTTGTCAGGGTGGTTGAAGTCGGTTGATTGATTGATTTTTGCGACTTGGTTTGTACCGGACTTGCCGGTTTGCCGCCGATTGGAGTGGAAAATGCGATTGGTTCTGGGGTGGAAGCTGGACTGACGACTTGAATAGTTGATTGATTTAGCCCTTGGCGCCAATTAAAACTTAAAAGTTTCTGTTTGTTGGTATCGACCTTGATTTCAAGAACCGCCAGTTTATCCTTAAAGCTTTGGGGCAGCAAGCTGATGAAGCGTTGATTGAGGTTGTCGGACTGCAAGGTTAAGATCATGGCTAGGCTTAAGACAACGGCTAAACTTTTAAATTTTCGGCTGTAAATCAAGATCAAAGGCACGGTTAAGAAAAAGGTGGCGATCGAGATGCGTGAGGCGGTTAAAACTAGAATGTAAAAGCTAAAAAACCACCAAAGCCAAAAACCAAGCCTTAAACTTCGCTTAAGTTGTTTTTGCCATAAATACCAACCCAAGCTTAAGTTTAAAACCAAAACCAAAAAGACAGCCAAGTCATAATGGCCGGCAAAGGTTGAACTGATTCTGGCCAACCAAGTTAATCTTAAGAGTACTCCTTTGGAAAACTCTTCGTTCATGGTTGAGATGACCGGCCAGTTCCAGATTTTTTGGCCCAAACCGTAAATGTCGATTAACAAGGTGGTCAAGATGATGGTTACAAGGTATTTATTCAGGAGTTTTTTGTTAATTTTTAAACTGGCAAATAAAAACAAGGGTACTATATACTCAATCCGTCTCAACCAATGGAGCCAGGCCAACCAAGGAAAGTTGATTTTATAGACAAAAACAAGCTGTATTAAACTGATTAAGCCGACCAGCAAAAAAGCTCCGGCCGGCAGTAATATGTTTTTTTTAATGATTTTTTTTGCCGGTGATTTAAGATACAAACTCAAGGTAATCAAGGCGGTGATAAGAATTAAAAAATCTTCCAAGCGGATGGCGACATAAGTGCCTGGTACATTAAACAAAGGGAACTTGGGGTATAAAGGAATAAAGACCAGCAGGAAACCGGCCCATAAGTATAAAAATTTGTTTAAACTTGACTTCATGACTTGATTGATCGTTTGAATACCTTGATAATTTGGCGGTTGAATTTGGCGGTTTGCTTTATCATTTTTAGAATCAAAGCCAAGCTTAAGACTTCAACCAGCCAGATTAATTGGCGCCACCACCAAGAGCTTGGTAGGTAATAAAAAGTCACCTTTGACTGCCATTTTTGCTTGTTGGCGATAAGATAGTCTCGGCCGGTCAGTTTTTGGCTTTTATTCCTTAAAGCCGGTTCCCAAAAAGAGATGAACAAGGACTCTCTTTGCCAGTGGACCAGTTCGCGGAAATGCCAGGATTTGTGGGTGTCGCGAATAACTTGTTTGGCATACTCCGGCGGATGAATCAAGGTGATAGTGTAGAGTGGAACTTTCAGATTAAACAAGTAAGTATGATTGAAAGCTTTTTCAGTTCGATCAATGATTGACTCGCGAGATTCATTGGTGTAGTAAGCAGCCAGAACGTTTGGCTGTTGCCAGGTATCGCCGGGTTCTTGTGATCGGTAACCGTTGACCTTGATTTGAGGCCTGGGAGTTGGCAGGCTAAAGTAAACAAAGCCCAAAACCCAGATGAAGATGAGAATTTTTCTGACCATGATTTCTATATTTTATCTAAACCAAGCAGCTCGGCCAAGCCGATAGTTCAAGTTTTTAACCTGTCTCTGGCCGATTGGTTTGGCCGGGACACCGCCGACGATTGTGTAAGCGGGCACATCCTTGGTGACAACCGCTCCGGCTCCGATAACAGCACCTTCTTGGATCGTTACTCCAGGCAGGATGATTGCCCGCGGGCCGATAAAGACATAATCGTGGATTGTAACCGGAGCTTGAACCGCTTCAAAGCCGGGACTGTGGATATTATGTTGGGCGTTATAGATCATAACTTGGCTGGCGATATCAACATGGTTGCCGATGACAAGCTTGTCTCGGCCGTCAAGAATACAATCCTCACCGATCAGACAATCCTCACCGATCTTGATATTTTTGACCTGGTAAACTCTCAAGCCGATATGAATGCTGCTGCCGGCACCGATCTGCATGCCGGCTAAGCGGTAAACCAATCTTCTGATATGGTGGCTGGGCAGGTGGCCGGCAAGGTGAACCAGTAAGTTAGTAAACTCAAGTAGATAGGCTTGAAACCGGGCGATGATTTTTTTGACCAAGACCTGTTTTGGCAGTTGCCACAAGTATTGATCGTTTTTAGTTTTTAGGACCATAGCAAGAAGATAGGTTAACTAAGTAAGTTCCATCTGTTTCTAATATATCAGAACAGATGTTTTTAAGTTGAGCTACCCGATAATTATTGACCGAGGCAAAATAGTAGTCAAGGCCTTTAAAATAAAGGTCTTTGATTGGTATTGTCGGCATCGGCCAGCCCTGGCGCTTAAAGTGATATAAAAGCAGGCTATTGCCTTGATAGTCTGTAATTATCTTAGACTCTGGTGGCAGTTTGGTTTTTAATTTTTCAATCACATGAATGACTCTTTCGTCGTTGACTTTGTAGTATTCTTTGACTTGATACCAAGAGAAAATTAAGCCAAAGGCGGTGATCAATAAAGCAGTTATGATTGGAATGGTTTTGTTGACAGAAACTGTTTTTTGGCGAAGACTGTTATCAATAAACAGATTTAAGCCAAGACCAAAAACCAGACTTAAAGTCGGTATGATCATAATTTGGTAATAATCGTGCTGAATGTTACCACGAGCAAAGACGATCAAGTAAGCTAAACTGCCAGTGGTAAGGCTAAGGGTAAGCCAGATAAGTATTTTTTTATTTTTCAGTTTGACCTGACTTAAAGGTAGATTCACAGCTTGGAGAATGAAAGCGGTCAACCAACCGCCGGCGATCAGCTTGGCGATGCGTTCGTAAAAAAGCCACCGCCACCAAGCCGGCTTAAGCCTCATGCCGCCGGCATTAAACAGCCATTTGTTATAAGGTATGCCCTCGGGAAAGGACTTCATCCACCACCGCCACCAGAGTAAAGGTAAAAGAGAAAGGCTGCCGATGATTAAACCCTTGGTCAGCCAGTTTTTATTTTTAAGCTTAAAAATAAAGAGAAGTCCAACTACTGGGGCGATGATAAAAACAGCGTAAGGTTTGGTTAATAAAGCTAAAGCTGTTAGTAAAGCTGCCAAGATCAATTGGCGGTTTTGACCTTTGTCATAAAATCCAAGCCAGTAAAAAGGCCAATAATGCTTAAACTGACAGTTAAGGGGTCAGGCAAGATAGTTCGTGAGTAATAGATGTTATAAGGTAAAAACAGCCAGAAGATAACCACAGCTAAAGCGGTTTTTTTGTTGGCAATCTGATTAATTAAACG
>JAJRVN010000021.1 GCA_024277325.1 Patescibacteria group bacterium
AACTGGCCGTCAACCCCCTTGCTCCAGCTGATAATGTTGGTTATCCAGACCAGCCAGATAATGGTTAAAACCACAGGGACTAAAGGATGGATGTAATTGAAATTAATAATGCCGCCAAGAGGGTTGGTGACAAAATTAATCACAATGCCGGCTTTAACAATAATGCCGGCGCTTATGGTGTTGGTAATTAATCTTAAGTACGGGTTAAGATTGTAAACATCATCAATCAGGCCGATGCCGACGATTAACAGACTAGCTAAAACCACAGCCAGAATTTGGGGGTGGTTGCTAATTTGATTGACAACCAGCCCCAAGCCTATAAGCCAGCCAATAAACACGCTTAAGCCGCCGAATCGAGGAACGGGCTTTTCATGGATATCTTGAGGTCTGTGTTGATTGCCATTATCCAGGAGATTAAATTTGGCGGCTATCTTAATGACTAATTGATTGACTATTAGGGAAATAATGAAAGCAAAACCGGCGACTTTAAAAATTAAATAACTATCCATATGATTTTTATGATAGCAATGGCCAGCATGAGATTAAAAAGCAGAGTGCTGCCAAACAAGTTGCGGATGATGATCTCATCAACAAACTTGATCTTTTTAGTAATAAATAAGGCGATGCTTGTCATGATCAACATAATAATTGGTAAGAGGAAAAGAGTTTCTTTTGGGGCCAGTTGGAGCCTGCCCCATGGGGCGCTGAAAAACAAAGGGATGACCGGGGGCAAAAAAACAAAAGAAACTAGAATAAAAAAGGTGCTAAACAGTATTAAACCCAAATTTAGTTTGAACAATTTTTTATTAAGCTGGCTTAGGCTGTCATCGTCTTCAAACAGGAATCTTTGTTTTGATTTTTTTAACCAATGAAAAGAATAAAACCATTGGTTGGCTAATTTATTGGTTTGGTTATTTTTTGTTTTTGTCATGATAGACCTTTTCGGTGACCTTATATTCCAAATATTTGCCAAGCATAAGCCGGGTGTGGGCGTCAAGGCCGGGCAGAGCGTTAAAAAAGAAACCAACGACAGGCATCAAAATGAACTCTAAGGGAATAAGCCAGGATCGCCACCTGGGAAACCAACTGGGCCGTTTGGGTCGTTGCTTGCTGTCGATAATCAAGATAACTAGTAAAGAGATTAGTGTCAGGCTCAAAATGAGAGAAGATAACTTTGGTAGAGTGTAGCCGATAATTGTATGGCTAAAGTAGGGGTTTATCAAAAGAATTATGTTAACACCAATGGTAATAACAAACCAGTTGACTGGCCATAAGAAATGGTCCTCAACGATGCGCAGAACCCTGATAGCCTTATTTAAAAATGAGACCGATGGGCTTTTAAAGAACTGTTTAATAACATAAGGATCATCAGACACTCCCCAAGCCCAGCGCTTTAATTGCTCGTATTGGTTTTTCAAGCTTTGCCAGTACGAAGAGGATTCAGCCGCATCGGCGTAGGCTGGCAGAAAGATCGGGATAACCTCAACCTGTCCTTGGAATTTAAAGAAGCATTTGAAAAAGATGCGGTAGTCTTCTGGGATGACATCAACATCCCAAAAGCCAACACTCTGGAGCATTTTAAGGGATAGGGAGTAGGTTGAGAAATTAACCAGCCGGTCCGGCCGAGACAATAAAGCCATCATCCAGATGGTTGAGAAGGTATTAATCACCCGCCCCGGAGCCGGGATCGACCAAAAGTTGTTGTAAAACATCACCGCCGGCTGCCAAAACCGCAAATACCTGTCTGGGTCATCAAGAAATTTGAAACTTAAATAACTGTAGTATTTGGGATGGAGGATAACATCGGCATCATGGGATGTGACGGTAGTGTAGTCGATCGGGATTTTGTTTGGTTTAATGATCTTATCAACCACCTGTTTAATAATCCAAGCGCTGTTTGATGATTTACCCTTAACCTCATCAGGTAGATCGGGGTGGATTGTGGTTAAAAAATAGCCAAACTTATCTTGATATTCGGTCTTGAGTTGATTTAACTTTTTACTGATGCCGTCTTCTCGACTTTCGCCGCCGACAGCAACGATCAATCTTTTGTGGTCAAAGTCTTGATTGTTTAAAGCATCTAAAGTTCTTCTTAAGATGTTGATAGGCTCTTTATATGTCGGAATGACAATAATGTGATGAAGTTTTTTGGCGTCACTGGAAAAGGCCTTAAGCTCGCCAGCCCAGTCCATTTGTTGGGAAGCCTTGAGTCTGAAGTGAGAGATCAAAGCCGCGGTTGTCATGGTGATGGATTTATACAACCACAAAAGGTCAAAGAAAAGGATGTAATAAGCTACCCATAAAGGTGAAAAAAAGCTGCCGATTATGGGAAAAAGAATCAGAGAATATGAAGTTAAGCCGGGAAGAAACTCCAACAATCTGTCGACTCTGGGTTTATCTGTTGAGGTTGTCATAAAATCCAAATAAATTATTGGTGGTTTTTATTATAGTTGCTTCTATTACCGCCGTGTCTAAGGCTAATTGATTAGTGATACAGCGTTGTATTATTTTAACATTAGCTGGTTGGTTATAGCTTTGCTTGCCCTTGAGCTGAGTTGGCAAAAGATAAGGCGAGTCGGTTTCCAGAACGACTTGATTTAAACGACCTTTAATTATCAGCCAATTTTTGCGGTTGAAACTTGGATAAGTGGATATGCCGCCAAGGCCGATATAAAAGCCGTGGTCGAAGATAAACTCAAGCCAGCTTGGCTTGCCGATGAAAGCATGAAAGACAGCCTTCGGCCAGCTATTGATTTTGGTGATTAAGTCTTTAAAAACATGCTTGGCTTTTTGGTTATGAATCAAGATTGGTAGATTTAACTTAAGGCTAAGATTGACTTGTTTAACAAACCAATCAATCTGTAAATTTAAATCAACCGATGTAGTTAAGTCGATACCGATCTCACCAATAGATACAATTTTATCTGGATAAGTTTTTTTAAGATGGATGATTCTCTTTTCAACCTCCGACCAAGACAGATTTGATTCAAGCTCGCTTGGATGGATACCAAGGCCAAAGTAAACGCCGGGTAGACGGACGTGGTTTTCTATCCAATCGAAATCATTAAGCCGGGTGGTTGGGACGATGATTTTATCGACATCGGCGGCTTTGGCTTTGGACAAAACAGACGTCAAATTATCAGCCAACGGCTGAATCTGCAGATGGCAGTGTGTGTCGATCATAAATATAGTATATTGGATAGACAATAGCCGATGGAAGGAGAGCGGAAAAGAACACACTTAACATTCCGCTCCGGGATCGGTTTATTGTTGACGCTCCGGGACGATGGCTTTTTATTCAAGCGTTAAATGTTTGATTTGACTTAATTGTCTTTGGTGTTCCTTTCTACTGATTACGTATTGATGGTAATCGTCAGGATTTTTGAAAGAATTCATAATTTCTGCAATTTCAAACGGATAAGTAGCGATCCCTCTCATGTACTGGTTGTAAGAACTAAATTTATACTGGCTTGGATCTTCCGTTATATAAGCTGTGACGGGATTAAGATGTATATAGCGAGTTAAGTGGATCAGTTGTTCGTCTGTTTCAATATGTACAGATTTGAATCGACTTTCAAAAAGCCCGCCTCTTGTTTGGTTTTTGATATTAAAGTAATGAGAAAATGAATTTAACACTTTATGCATGTATTTTTGAATACCCAAATCTTTTTCTTGGCGAAGTAATAGATGAATATGAGTTGGCATGATGCAGTAGGAGATAATGGAGATTAATCTTTGAGAGAAATCCAATTTATACTTCTTTGGCCCAGTTTTGTAAATAGAAAATTTGACCGGCGGTTGAATAAGGGCATAATATATCATCATGTTGGTGAAAGTTTGGCAGTGATAATAATTTCTGAAAATAGGCCGTTGCCACAGAATACGAGAATAGATGTGATAGTATTCTCCAGTTACCAAGGGTTGTTCTCTTCTTGGCATTAATTTAATTTAAACCAATTTTCCCGGAGCGTCAACAGTTATCCGCTCCGGGATCGGTTTATTGTTGACGCTCCGGGACATTGAGGAACTGGACTTGGTTTAAGCGAGTTGTTTTTACCTAGCTGTTCTTCTGAGGCTGGCTATAGTTGATGATATAATCAATTAAGATGAAAAAGGGGTGGCCATCTCATATAAAACAGCTGTTTTGGGGAGA
The DNA here is from genome assembly GCA_024277325.1 of Patescibacteria group bacterium. Classification (GTDB taxonomy): domain Bacteria; phylum Patescibacteriota; class Microgenomatia; order JAADGY01; family JAADGY01; genus JAJRVN01. The sequence goes on from JAJRVN010000021.1 coordinate 4,154, forward strand.
TGATCTAGTTGATCTAAGCTTTAACCGGCACCGTGGTTATATTATCCAAACAATCTTGGAGAAAGGTGATATTGATGATGTTAAATGGTTGTTTCAACAAGTGCCGCCTGACGATATTAAAAAGAATCTTAAGCTTTACCGACTCAGTCCCAAATCAGCTGTTTTCTGGAAGATGGTTTTATGAACCAGTTAATTCAAACCCATGCTTTACCTGAACAAACTTTACGTTTGATTGAAGTCTTTCAAACAAACAAACCCGCCTTTTTAGACTCGTTTTATTTATCCGGAGGCACAGGGTTAGCTTTAATTTTGGGCCATCGACAATCAGAAGATCTTGATTTTTTTAATCCCAAGCCTTTTAA
>JAJRVN010000022.1 GCA_024277325.1 Patescibacteria group bacterium
GACTCAATCTGGGCAAACTGAGTTTTTTCTAACTTCTTAGCCAACATCTTTTCAGCTTCCTGTTTAGCCAGTTCGGCCTTCATGACATCTATTTCTTGAACTTTAACCGCTGATCTGGCAACCACAATGACTTGGTTGTTGTAGAGAGACAGTATGCCACCAAAAATAAGGAGAACATCATTATCGCCGTCAATTTTTTGTTTATAAAACAGCTCACCCTCGGACAGTTCAGTAATCAGATTGACGTGGTTTGGCAAGAGGGTTACTTCTCCCTGCTTGGTGGGCACCGTAACTTGGTAAGCATCGGCCTCCAAAAGAACTTTTTCCGGCGTTACCACTTTGATGTGAAGCTTATCGACAGGCATTGTTATTTATCCAATTTTTTAGCCTTATCCCGAACTGCATCAATGGTGCCGACCATATAAAAAGCAGCTTCCGGCACATCATCTAACTTACCTTCTAAAATATCGCTAAAACCAGAAACAGTGTCGTCTATTTTGACATATTTGCCCTTTAAACCGGTAAATTGTTCGGCAACAAACATCGGTTGAGTTAAAAACCGCTGTATCTTTCTAGCCCTGGAAACAATAAGCTTGTCTTCATCCGAAAGCTCTTCGACACCCAAAATAGCAATAATATCTTGTAGGTCTTTATATCTTTGAAGGACTTTCTGGACACCCCTAGCCACTTGATAATGGCGGTCACCGACAATATCAACCGTTAATATTCTGGAGTAAGAAGTCAGAGGATCAACGGCCGGATACAAAGCCTGTTCAGCCAAACCTCGGCTAAGAGTGATCGTAGCGTCAAGATGGGCGAAGGTGGTTGCCGGGGCTGGATCGGTAAAGTCATCAGCCGGAACATAAACCGCTTGCAATGAAGTAATTGAACCTCTTTTGGTCGAAGCTATTCTTTCTTGAAGTTGACCCATTTCCGTTGCCAAAGTTGGTTGATAACCAACGGCCGACGGAATTCGGCCCAAAAGGGCTGAAACTTCGGATCCAGCTTGGGAAAACCTAAAAATATTGTCAATAAACAAAAGAACATCTTCTCCCATTTCATCTCTAAAATATTCGGCAAAAGTTAAGCCTGTTAAGGCGACTCGGAGTCTAGCTCCCGGCGGTTCATTCATTTGACCAAAAACCATAACCGTACTTGCCAAAACTCCGGCTTCTTTCATTTCGTTCCACAGATCATTACCTTCTCTAGTTCTTTCACCAACTCCGGTAAAGACCGAATGTCCTGAATGTTCCATGGCTATATTTCGGATCATTTCCATTATAATGACGGTTTTGCCAACGCCGGCGCCGCCGAAAATGCCGATTTTGCCCCCTCTAACAAAAGGTGAGATCAAATCTATGACCTTAATGCCGGTTTCCAAAACTTGAGGCTGGCTCTCCAACTGTTTAAGCTTCGGAGCTGATCGATGAATCGGCAATTCGTTCTGCCTTTTAATCGGCTCACCTTCATCTATGGTCTGGCCGGTAACGTTAAAAATTCTCCCCAAGATATCTTTGCCGACCGGGATGGTTATGGGAGTGCCCAGAGCTTCCAACAAATCACCCCTTTTTAGGCCGTCAGTACTACCCATAGCCACGGCTCTAACCTTATTCTGGCCCAAAATCTGTTCAACTTCCAGGATCAAATCTTTGCCTTCCAGTTTTAAAGCTTCATAAATTTGAGGCATTTTATTATCAAAAACAGCATCAACCACAGGCCCGACGATTCTTATGATTTTACCAATGTTTTTAAGTTTGGTCATTTAATAATCCTCCTTATATAATATTTTAAGTAATTGATAAAGTAGCGGTAACAATATCGGCTATTTCGCTGGTTACTTGAGATTGTCTGACTTTGTTGTACTTAAGCGTTAATTGCTTTTTCACCTCTATCGCATTATCGTTAGCGTTTCTCATAGCCACCATCCTGGCTGAGTGTTCGCTAGCTGAAGACTCAACCAAGATTTGATAAAGTTTGGTTTCAAGAGCGTAAGGGATAAGTTCTCGCAAAAGACTTTTGGCTTCGGGCTCAAATAAGATAAATTCTTTAGAATAATCTTTAATAACTTCAGGAGTTAAAACTTCCTTTTGCCATTTATCAAGCTCTTTCTTGGTTAAGGGCAAAAACTGACTAACCCTAGGAAGTTGAGTTAATGTATTGATAAATTGCGAATAAGCCAAGTAGACATAATCATACTTGCCGGCAATAAAGTCATCTACCGCCAAACGGGAAACCGACAAAGTTTCATCCGACGTAGGAATATCCCTGAAATCATGAAAACTGGCCAGCAAGCGCCAATTATTAACTACGACAAAGTGGCTGGCTTTTTTACCGACAGCGACAAAATCTACTTGGGATGGGTCAAGATTATCATCGACAAATTGGCGGACTTGCCTAAACAGGTTGGTATTTAAAGCCCCGCACAGGCCCTTGTTGGTTGAGATTAAAACCATCAAAGTCTTACCTGAAACCGGTGTGCTTCTTAAGACCGGCAAAGCTACGTCGGCCAACTGTACACTGGTTGAGATCTGGCTAAGGATTAAAGATAAGGCCCGCGTATATTCTCGAGATTTTAAGGCTTTTTCTTGGGATCGACGCATTTTAGCTGCCGACACCATCTCCATCGCCTTAGTGATTTTACTGATATTACCTGAGGCTTTTATCCTTTTTTTTATTTCCCGGGTATTAGCCATAAACTTTAGCTTTTATCATTTAATATTAATCGAAATTCTTCTTTAGCTTTGTTTAATTCTTTATCTACCGCCTCAACGATTTTGTTTTCTTCGACCAAAACCTTAACCGCCTTCTTTTTATTAACCTTAAACCAATCCAGCCATTGTCGGCTAACCTTACCGATCTCTTCTATCTCCATATCATCAAAAACCCCATGAGTAACCGCCCAGATCAAAATAATCTGGTCAACTACAGGTAACGGCTCGGCCCAATGTTGTTTTAAAACTTCGGTTAGACGCTTACCCCTGTCTATAATTCGTTGAGTCGCTTCATCAAGGTCTGAACTAAATTGAGCAAAAGCTTCAAGTTCGCGATATTGGGCCATTTCTATCTTCATTCGACCGGCAACCTGCTTCATGGCTTTGATTTGGGCTGAGCCACCAACTCTAGAAACCGAAATGCCCACATTAATGGCCGGCCTGACCCCTGCATTAAACAAGTCGGTTTCCAAATAGATCTGGCCGTCTGTAATACTTATAACATTTGTCGGTATATAGGCGGAAACATCGCCTTCTTGAGTTTCGATTATCGGCAAAGCCGTGATAGAGCCCCCACCATACTTGGCATTTATTCGGCAAGCTCGCTCTAATAAGCGAGAATGAAGGTAAAAAACATCTCCCGGATAAGCTTCTCGTCCGGACGGACGTCTTAAAAGTAAGGAAATTTCTCGATAAGCAACCGCGTGCTTGGACAAATCATCATAAACTATAAGAACGTCTTTACCTTGATCTAAAAAGTACTCAGCAACGGCTATACCGGTATAAGGCGCCAAATACTGCATGGTCGAGCTTTCCGAGGCTGATGCATCTATAATCACCGTCTTATCCATTACTCCATATTTTTTAAGAGTTTCGATAATCCAAGCAACGTTGGCTTCCTTTTGGCCTATGGCCACATAGACATTAATCACATCAGAGTTTTTTTGGTTTATCATCGTGGTTAAGGCCACCGAAGTTTTACCTGTTGACCTGTCGCCAATAATCAGCTCTCTTTGGCCCCGTCCTATGGGTATCATGGCATCTACTGCCATAATGCCGGTTTGCAATGGTGTGTTCACTGATTTTCTATAAATAACCCCGGGGGCGATTTTTTCCAAAGGCATCTGTTTAGTTGCTGGAAAAGCTGGTAAGCCATCTTTAGGTTGGGCCAAAGAATTAATCACCCTACCCAAAATTTGATCACCTACCCCGATAGATAAAACATTACCGGTCTTTTTAACCACATCGCCTTCTTTAAGATGTTGATAACGACCAACGACGATGCCGCCGATTCTGTCTTCTTCCAGGTTTAAAGCCAAAGCGTAAGTTTTTTGGGGTAGTTCTAAAATCTCACCCATCAGAGCATCGGACAAACCTTTAATCCAAACAACCCCGTCATAAACGGCCTCTATTTGGCCGAAGCTTTCAACTTTGGTATCAAATTTTATTTGATTTAATTCAAATTCAAAAATCTTTTTCAGATTCGCAAGTTGTGATTTAGAGCTTGGCTTAGTTGTCATTTTCCAACTCCTCCCTAATTTTATTTAATCTATGGTTAAGCGATAAATCGATAATTTTATCTTTGTGGCGGATAACTAACCCGCCAACGATTGATTTATCGGTTTTAAAAATTACTGTATTGCCAGACCCCAAGCGCTGGCTTAGCAGAGAACTTAGTTGTTTTTTGGTTTCTGGGCTTAAAGATATAGCTGTGGTCACCAAAACTTGATCAGACGGCAACATATCATAACGGCTCTTTAATATTTGGATAATCTCAGGCAATTGATCCAAGCCGTCACGCTTGGCTAAAAAGTCATAAACCATATCAGCAACTGTTTGACTTAAATTTGCCATAGTTTACCAATTTACCTTTTTGAGTGATTCCAGCTCGGATTTGATAATTTTTTCCTGGGCTTTAGGGTCCAATACATCAGCCAAAAGCCTCTGGCTGGTCTTTACTACCAGATCAGCCACCTCAGTCCTAATCTCATCCCGCGCCTGCTCCATTTCTTCAACTAACAAACGTCTTTGTTTTTCTACTTCTTCGTGGGCTTGCTTTTTGGCCTGGGCCAAGATTTCTTTTGATTGAAGCGAGGCTTCTTGTTTGGCTTGCTGGATCAAAGCCATAACCTTCTTTTCCGCCTCAGCTATTTTTTGCTTTTGTAACTCTTCAATCTTTTGCCGTTCCAGTTCATTTTTCTTTCCCAATTCCAGCCCTCGCTTAATCTGGCGATTCCTATCATCTATTACCTTTAAGATCGGCTTGTACAAAAACTTATTTAAAAGCCACACTAAGATGACTATGTTTATTATCTGACCCAATAATTGGATAATATTTATTTCCATAACGAGTCTAGACAAACTTAATAATTAAAGCTACGACCAAGGCATAGATGGCTACAGCTTCGGCAAAAGCAATGGCCAAGATCATGTTGTTTTGGATCTTACTGGCTGCTTCAGGGTTACGGCCAACGGCCTCGGCCCCCTTGGCTCCTATCATGCCTATACCGATAGCTGGACCTAAACTGCCCAATCCCATGGCTATGGCCATGGCTATTAATTTAGCTACTGGTTCTTCCATGTTACCTCCATTAAATTTTTATAAATTAAATAAGCAAAATAAATTTATTAATGGCTTTCGGCCGATTCGACTGCCATATTAAAAAAGACCAGGCTTAATATGGCAAAGACGAAAGCTTGGATAAATCCAACAAAAATTTCCAAACCTAAAAAGGGGATCGATGCCAAAACCGGAACCAAAGCTCCGACCACCATCAATAAAACCTCACCAGCAAAAATATTGCCGAACAACCGAAAAGCAAACGATATAATCTTGGCAAACTCGGAAATCAGCTCCAAAAGGCCGACAAAAAAACCAATAAAGCTTTTGAAGTTAAAAAATTTGGTTAGATACCTTAGGCCCAAGTGCTTTAAGCCATAATATTGCGTCAAAGCTACCGACAACAAGGCCAAGGATAAAGTTGTGTTCAAATCAGCATTAACTCCCCGAATAAAGGGGACAAAAACCTGGCCATGGCCTTCTATGTAATGCTTGAAGCCTATGGTGCCAACACCGGGCAACAATCCTAACCAGTTACCAAGAAGAATAAAGATAAAAAAAGTCATTATCCAAGGAAAAAAAATACGGGCCCTTTCGGCGCCCGCTATGCCCTGGACCATTGATAAAAAAATCTCGATTATCAACTCCAAAAATGACTGCAATTTACCGGGCAAAAGCTTATAGCCCCGCTTAAAAATCAAATAAGTAAAGATTATAAGCAGTGAAGATAAGATTATCGAGGTTAAAAATGAGTTGGTGACGGTAAAACTGCCTATATGAAACAACGGTTCGGCGTTAATTGAAACATTAACTAGCGATTCTTTTATCGGTTCGGCGGCTGTACCAGCTAGGTGATCGGCTGTTTGAGGGGGCAAGTCTTGATTGACGGAAGCAGGCAAACTGGCTAGTAAAAAACCTAAAATCATCGTTTGTCTTCTTATATTTCTAAGTAATTTTAACCTTTGTAAAACAAGAGTAGTTTACCTGAAGCATAAAATTTAGTCAAGAATCACTTTTTCTTGAGTTTGGCTTCCTGGCGCCTTTTTTGTTTAAGTTCTTCAACTCTTTTTTCATCCTTGGGCAGTTTGAGGTCCTTTTTGCTTTTTTTACTCCTTAAAAAATAAAGCTTGGCTCGGCGAGCTTTAGCCGGCTCTTTAATTTCGATTTTATCAATCCAGGGAGAATCTATCGGGAAAATACGCTCAACGCCGATGCCTAAATTAGCTAGCTTCCTAACCGTAAAACTGGAATTGACTCCTTTGCGGATAGAAATAACCGTCCCCTCAAAACGCTGAACTCTTTTTTTGTCTTTTTCTTGGACCAATTGATGAACCACTACTCGGTCGCCGCTTTTAATTAAAAGATGTTTATATTTAAACTGATTAGCCATCGCAACTCCTATGAATAATTATAATCATTAACTATTTAAAGACACAGTTATTATACACGAAAACAGCCAAAAAGTAACAACCGCTTTACTTTTTATTTTGGTACCCGGCCTGCAAAAAAGCCAAAAACAAAGGATGGGGTTTAAACGGGGTTGACTTATATTCCGGATGGCCTTGGGTGGCTATAAAAAATGGATGAGTTTCTGGCGGCAATTCTATCATTTCCACCAAACCCTCGTTAACAGATCGACCGGCGATAACTAATCCGTGCTTGGTCAAAATCTGGGCATAATCATCGTTAAACTCATACCGGTGGCGGTGCCTTTCCGAGATAATCAATTTAGATTTGTCAATAAACATGCCTTGGTATGTTTGGTAAATCTTGGTAGTTTGGCTTTCTGGCGATAATTGGCAAAGCCATTCTCCTAGCCTCATAGTCCCCCCATAAACTTGATTAGCTAAAACCTCTTCTTGGGAAGACATCAAATGAATTACGGGGTGAGGCGTATCAGGGGTTTTTTCGACCGTATCAGCGCCAGCTAATCCGGCCACATGGCGAGCAAACTCAACCACCGCCAACTGCATGCCGTAGCACAAACCCAGAAACGGCAGTTTGTTTTCTCGGGCATACTGAATGGCCTTGATCTTACCCTCAACTCCCCGGCTCCCCCAGCCAATCGGAACTATCAAGCCGTCAGCCTCGGATAACAGCTGATCAACTCGGCTATTCTTTATTCCTTCTAACCTAGTCGATTGAATAAAGTTTAAATGTAAATCATAGCCAAGCTGCCATTTGGCATGCTTGAGAGCTTCTATTAATGCTATGTAAGCATCGGTCAGGTGAAAATCTCCGGTGGCAAAATACTTGCCGACTATGGTTATATTCAATCTTTTTCGACTTTGTTTGGCGGTTTTAATTTTATCCTCAAGCTTAGCCCATTTCATTAATTTAGGTTTGGCAACCACAGGCTTTAACTTTAACTGGTTTAAAATCTTCAAGCCAAATTTCTGCTTGTGAAAAATCAACGGCAGTTGGTAAACTTCATTAACGTCTGGGTTGTTGATTATGTGTTCCGGATTTAAACTGCAAAACAAAGATAATCTTTGACGCCGACGATCGTCCAAGCTAACCGGCGACCTGGCGACTAAAAAGTCAGGTTGGATCGCCATTGAGTTTAACATCTTGACCGACATCTGTACCGGCTTGGTTTTAGGCTCGCCCAAATGGCGTGGAATCGGCACATAAGAAACATGGACATGGATAACTCTTTCAGGGTATTTATATTTTAACAACCGATTGGCTTCATAATATAAAACATTTTGATATTCGCCTGTAGTGCCCCCAAGCTCTATGACCGCTATCTTTGAACCGTCCTTTTCTACGGCTTGGTCTATTTTAGAAATGATATGGTCAACCACATGAGGTATGGCCTCAACATCCTCGCCCTTATAACCAAACGACCTTTCTTTCTGGATAACTTCATAATAAATCCGACCCATGGTAACAAAGTTGGTTTTACCCATTTCCTGTTGGAGAAACCTTTCATAACTGCCAAGGTCCATGTCAGCCTCGGTCCCATCGGCGCATAAAAAAGGGTCCCCATGTTCTATTGGGTTTATAGTTCCGGCATCGACATTAAGATAATTTTCAAACTTGACCGGAGTCACTTTGTAGCCATAAGCCTTTATCAAGGAAGCTATGCTGGCGGCAACAATCCCTTTGCCCAACCCGGACATAACTCCGCCAGAAACAAAGATATAACAGGTTTGATTATCTTTATCTGTCATCTTCCACCGCCTCCGGCCCTAATAAATCTATGATTGCCTGTTTCATGTGATTGTCCCATTTGATATTATACGGCAATTTTACTTTATTGTATTGATTAACACTTTCTTCAAGCCAAATAACCACGGGGTGACTGCCTTTGGCCCCTTTTAAGATTTGGCGTAATTTTTTAATTGTATCATCGCTAGTTGATTGGCTGATTTTAATTTTAATCAAACGGTTTTTTTTGTCTATGACCGGCGTTATTTTCTGAATGATGAAGTTGCCTTTTTTGCGCTCATCAGAATTATCAATTATTCCTTCAAAAATAAAGATGCGCCCCGGAGTTAACAAGTCCCGGAACTGATCAAAAACTCTGGGAAAGATGACCCCCTCCATAGTTGAGGTTTCATCTTCCAACCGGCAAACCGCCATTTGTTGCCTGCTTGTTTTCGTCGTCAAATATTTAACCTTAACCAAGGCCGCGGCAAAGGCTATCTTAAAATTATCGACGCTCTCTTCCGAGCGCTGTTTGATTTCCAAAATAGTGGCCGGATAATGGCGCCTTAGTTTTTTTAAATTTTCCAAAAATGGATGACCGGAAAAATAAAAACCAAAAGTTTCTTTTTCAAACTCCAAAAGTTTTTTTCTGGGATATTCCGGCCGGGGCTCTATCTTTATCCGAATCGTATCATGCAGCCTTTCACCAAATAAAGAAGCTTGGTTGGCGGCAGTCTTGCTTTTTTGAGAGCTTATTCTATAAATTTCATCGAAATTTGCCAATAAGCTGGCTCTGGTATCAAATTCATCAAAAGCTCCGGCTTTAATTAAAGCCTCCAAAACTTTTTTGTTAATCACTCGAGAATTAATCCGCCTAATAAAGTCAACTATGTTAAGAAAAGGACCGCCGATTTTTCTTTGGTTGACTATCTCATCGATAGCCGCTTGGCCCACGTTTTTAATAGCCCTCAAACCGAACCTGATAACTTGTTGGCCATTATAGTCTTCTATAATAAAGTCGGCTTGTGAATGATTAATGTGGGGCGGCAATATAACTAACCCCATTTTTTTGGCCTCATCGACAGCGTTAGCTAACTTATCATCATTGTCTGAAAAAGCGGTTAGCAATGGGGTCATGAATTCCAAAGGATAATGAGCTTTCATATAAGCGGTTTGGTAAGCTATCAAGGCATAAGAAGCGGCATGCGCCTTGTTAAAGCCGTAGCCGGCAAAAGGCTATATCATCTTAAACAGCTCTTGAGCCTTCTCTTTGCTCATGCCGTTTTTGATACAGCCTTTAATAAATTTTTGTTTTTGCTTTTGCATCTCGGCCGGGATTTTTTTGCCGATAGCCTTCCTAAACTTATCTGCATCAAGCCAGTCATAACCAGCCACAGCAATGGCGGTTAGCAAAACATCGTCTTGATAAGTAATAATGCCGTATGAATTTTTCAAAATCTCCTTAAGCCGAGAGTCAAAAAACTTAATCCGGGAAGGGTTGTGTCTTCTAGCAATAAACTCAGGAATAAAGTTCATCGGTCCGGGTCGATACAAAGCCACCATAGCCATAATGTCAAAAATCGACTGAGGCTGCAGCTTCTTTAAATAATGGGTCATTCCTGGGCTGGACAGTTGAAAAATGCCCATGGTTTTGCCTTCCGCCAATAGTTTAAGGGTTTTGGAATCGTCTAAGGGAATAGACTCTATCTTAAACGACGGATCGTGGCGCTTTTTAACTAGCTTGATCGACTAGCCAAGTATAGACAAGTTGGTTAAGCCAAGCAGATCAAACTTGATTAAACCAACTGCCTCGGAAGCGTGCATTTCATATTGAGTAATGATAACGCTGCCGTTGGGATCGTACTGTACAGGTGTAAAATCGGTTATTTCGGTTGGGGCCACCACCACCGCCGCCGCATGGACGGAAATGTGCCTGGCCCGACCCTCTACTTTTTGAGCTAAGTCAAGTATCTCTTTGGCTTGGGAATTGGAATCATACTCGGCTTTGAGCGGTTGGGAAATTTCTAAAGCTTGCTTGATCGTCATTGGAAAACCTTGCGAGCCAAACGGGATCAGCTTAGCCAATTTATCCGGTACTGAGTATGGATAGCCTAAAACCCGGCCAACATCTCTTACTGAAGCCCTGGCCAACATTCGGCCGAAAGTGCAAATCTGGGCTTCTTTCTCCTCGCCATATTTAATCGCCAAATAATTGATGATTTTTTCCCTGTCAATATCTGAAACGTCAAGGTCAATATCCGGTGGCAACGGCCGATAAGGATTAAGAAACCTTTCAAAAGGCAACTGAAATTTCAAAGGATCTACGGATGAGATGCCTAAGCAATAAGCTACCAAGGAGCCGGCAGCTGAGCCCCTGGTATTGGTAATGATATTGTTCTTCTTGGCAAATAAAACCATGTCTTGAACGATGAGAAAATATGCCGAATAACCTTTGGTGTCAATAATGTTTAGCTCATAATCCAATCTTTTTTTTATCTCTTGGGATAATGAGGTCGAGTATATTTTTCTGGCCCCTTGGTAAACTTTTTCCTTTAAAACCTCGCCGGCGGTTTTCCTGGGAGGCAACTTAAATTTAGGGAAAAACCATTGTCCTAAAGTTATCTTGATATCAACCGAGTCGGCTATCTTTAGCGTATTGTTAACCGCTTCAGGCAGATCATTAAAATCTTTAATCATTTCATCCGCAGACTTAAAGTAATAATCAGGATTGTCCAACATCCTCAACCGATTTACTTCATCAACCTTGCGCCCGGTTTGGATGCAAACCAAAATATCTTGAACCTTGGCGTGGTCAGGGTCCAAATAATGGACATCATTGGTGGCCACTAACGGCACGCCAAATTCCTTGGCCAACTTCAGCAAGCCTTTTTCGGCTCTAACCTCTTGTTGGTGTAACTGAATCAAACGTTGATAGATTTGGCTATTGGCATCAAAGTTTTTAGCCGCCAAATCATTATGATGTCTTTGCAACTCGATATAAAAGTTATCTTTGAATATCTCCAAAAAACGATTTAGGTATTCCCGAGCTTTATCAAATTTGTCATCGACCAATAATCGGTTTAACAAGCTTGAGCCGCAACCGGACAAGGCGATAAGACCTTGACCGTATTTAGCCAAAACTTCCAAATCAACCCTAGGTCTGTAATAAAAGCCTTCCAAGTAACCGATACTAACGATCTTCATCAAGTTTTTGTAGCCTTGATAATTCTGGGCCAATAAAGTCAGATGGAAAGCGTCTTTGGCCTTTTTTTGCTTTCGATCGGTAGCCGAAAGGTAAATCTCTGATCCTAAAATCGGCTTGATATCATTAGCCAGGGCTTGCTGGTAAAATTCGATTATGCCATACATGTTGCCATGGTCGGTTATGGCTACGGCTGGCATGGACAGCCGTTTAACCTTCTCAACTAATTCTTTGATCATCGGCAGACCATCAAGCAAAGAATATTCCGTGTGTAGGTGAAGGTGGACAAACTTAGATCGACTCATAGCTTTAATTTTTATCTATTTGTTGCTTAATTTCCTTAATAACGGACTTAACATCTAGGTTGCCTAGCTTGTACCTTACTTGGCCAAGCAAAAAATAAATTACCTGTTGTTTGCCGGCCTGCCAATCAACCACCGCTTTCGGGTTGTCTTTGATAACCTGTTTTATGGTTTGCCGGATCATTTTTGTGTCGGTGACCGTTTCCTGTTCCTTTGCATAATCAGCTATCAGCTTACCAATATCTTTTAAATAATATCTGCTTTTGTTTTTAACTAAAAAATGACCGAGCTTGGCTTTGGCTACCCTAGTCGGCACCGCTTTATCTAATTCCTGCCACCACTTTATTTGATCTGCTCGAGTCAATAGAACCTCGACCACATCTGCCGGCCAGCCTTTAGCTTGCCATTCTTTCTTAACTTGATCGTAATCTTTAAACCGCGAACCGGCTTTAATTACTTCCGGCGACAAAAACAAGTGGGGAATATCCGGCTCAAGCAAATACCTATAATCATGAGCGGCTTCCTTATGTCTCTGACTAAAAGTTCGTTTTAGTTTGGAATTATACCCTCTAGTTTCTTGAGAAATCAGCTTACCGAAGGCTAATAGTTTAACCTGTCTTTCAATCTCATAATCAATCGCTTCTTTTAAGAATCTAAAAGAGTTGATATTTTTCAACTCAACCTTATAATCAGGCAGTTGCGTTTGGTTTTTGTTTTTGACCGAAACATTAGCTTCCAGCCTCATCGAGCCTTTTTCCATATCACAATCAGAAACTTGGTTAAACCTTAGAATCTTCTGCAACTGCTTTAAAAACTTAACCACCTGCTCGCTTGTGGTGAAGGTTGGTTCGGTCACTATCTCAACCAACGGGACTCCTGATCGGTTAAAGTCAACCAAAGATACCTTCTTACCTTCGACGACTTCGTGTTTTAATTTGGCGGTATCCTCTTCTTGGTGAACCCTGGTTATGTAATAATCATTGCCGTCAACTCTAAGCTTGCCTTGATAACCGATCGGGTACAAATATTGAGTAAGCTGATAGCTTTTAGGCAAGTCGGGGTAAAAATAATGCTTTCTTTCAAATCGGGAAACCGTGTTAATTCGGCAATTTAGAATTTTGGCAATCGTCAAGGCCTTTTCTAGGGCTTTTATATTAGGATAAGGCATGGCACCGGGCAAACCCAAGCAAACCGGACAGACGTTGGTGTTTGGCTTAGCTTGAAAATGGGAAGCTAAGCAATGGCAAAACATCTTGGCCTTTGTCTTTGTTTCTACGTGTATTTCTAAGCCAATAACCGCTTGCCAGTTATCTTTAATCGACATGGTTTGGATACTTTTGATTAAATTTACTAAACGATTGCCAAACTTTAACCAAACCGGCTAAAGTCGATTCATTAAAATGCCGGCCGGCAAACTGCAAACCCAGCGGCAAGCCTTGATCGCTCAAGCCAACCGGGAAAGAAATCGCCGGCAATCCAGCCAAGCTTATCGGTATGGTAAAAGAATCTTCTAAGTACATTTTTATTGGGTCTTGGGTGTTTTGGCCTAATTTAAAAGCTTGGCCCAATGTCACCGGCAATAAAATCGACTCGACCTGGTTAAAAGCTTTGATAAAATCCTGATAAATCAGGCGCCTGACTTTTAAAGCCTTAAGGTAATAGGCATCATAATAGCCTGAGGCCAAAGCAAAAGTCCCTAGCAAAACTCGGCGAATGGCCTCATCGCCAAAAAATTGTCTCCCTTGACCAAACCGAACCCCATCATACCTGCCTAAGTTTGAAGAAGCTTCTGCGGGAGCCAGAATGTAATAAACTGCTAAACCATAACTGAAATGGGGTAGCTTGATTTCAATAAATTCGGCTTTTAGTTCTGATTCGTAAAAAACTTTAAGCTTGTCAAAATAATCTTTGATTTGAGGATCAACTCCTTCAAACAACTCTGGCAAATAACCTATTTTTATCTTCGTCAATTGCTGACTGGAGGTGATTTTGGTTGGAGTTTGGCTTGGATAAACCGTGGCATCAAAGCCATCAACTCCCTTAACTAAATTAAAAACTTCAATAACATCCTCTATTTGCCGGCCAAACAAGCCGATAGTATCCAATGATGAAGAAAAAGCGATAGCCCCATAGCGCGAGATCGAACCATAAGTTGGTTTAAAGCCGATAACTCCACAAAAAGCCGCTGGCTGGCGAATCGAGCCGCCGGTGTCTTCACCAATATCAAAACCGACCGCGCCTGAAGCTACCGATACCGCCGAGCCCCCGGAACTGCCACCAGGCACCCGTTCAAGATCATAAGGGTTTTTGCTAGAATAAAAGTCGGAATTCTCGGTAGAGCCACCGAAGCCCCAAGCATCACAATTGGTCTTGGCCACCAGGCTGCCACCGGCCGAAACCAATCTTTGATAAACCGTGCTGCTGTATGATGGCAAATAATCCTTTAAAACCGCTGCCCCAGCAGTAGTTTTAATCTCTTTTGTAATAAAAACATCTTTCATTGATACCGGCCAGCCCAATAAAGGCTTATCCGCTTTAATGGCAGCCTCAATTTGTTGCCTTATCTTATTCTCCGGCAAAATGGTTATGTAAGCTTGAGTTTTTGCTTGTAACTTGGCTAGATAATCGGTTAAAGACTGGCTAAAGTCTTTAACATCGAGCCGGCCGTTGGCCACAGCTTGGCGCCAAGTCGACAACGACCGGGTCAATTGCCTAATTTCAGATAGTCTCATCTTTATCCTTATCTATAAGTTGTGAAATCTGAAAATATCCTTTATGAAGCCTTTTTTTAAGATATTGATTTAGTCTTAAGCTTGGCTTAACTTCGTCGTTGTGACCTATATTGGATAAATCATAGGGCCGAACTAAGATATCAACTTTGTCGGTTTTAACTTGGTTTAATCGGTCTATGTGATTTAGGATGCCTGATAAATCTGTTTGGAGCTTTTTCCGTTTATTATCGTTTAATTTTGATTTTGGAATCTTGGCTAGATTTAACAGATAATCTAATAATTGGTCATCTATGGCTACCATGACAATAATAATACCTCATTAGATATGAATTATCAATAATAATAACGGTTGGAACACCCGCACCTTAACGATTTTTAGCTAAAGAAACTTTAAGTCTATTCTTAATCCGGTAAAACCAATAAGTCCAAAGCATGAACTAACTTGTTTTTGGCTTTAGTTTGGCCTTGGGCGGGAACTTGATCTTTTGACCAACTTCGATCAAGTCAGGATTGGTAATCTGATTGTATTCAGCTACTTGGGGATATAAGTAGCCATCGCTATAAAATCTTTGGGATAACAAAAACAGCGTATCGCCGCGCTTAACTTGATAGACCACTTCTGCCGCCAAATCGGCTGGCTTAGTTCCCGGCAAATACAATTTCTGACCAACTAAAAGAACGTCCGGGTTAGAAAGCTTATTAGCCTTAGCAATATCCAACCACCGATAGCCGTCGTTATACGCTGCTTGGGCTATTTTCCAAAGCGAATCTCCGGTTTTAACCACATAAACCTGGCCTTTGGCCGGTGGTGTTTGCTTTTGGACCAGCGCTTTTTCTTTGGTTTCACCAGATTGCTCTTTATCCGTTTGAGTTGATGAAGCTTGGCCTGATTCACTGGCTTGTTGACCTACTTGGTTTAGCTTAGAAACAATTAATTTTTTGCCGTCCAGTTTGCCCCATAAATACCAAATACCACCGACAACTATAACTATTAAAGCTAAAATTCCCAGAGTAAAGCTTATCCAATCTTCATGCGCTTTTAACCAACCTGCAAACGAATCGGGTTTTTTTGCTTCTTGCTTTACCATACGCCGATTATACCAAAAAAATATTTATTTGCCAAACTATAAACAAAAAAGAACTATCCTATAATTTAATTTACAATTAAACAATCAGTCTATTACATAGGTTTATTCTTGATTCAAGGGTAAAAATAAAACTACCTAGAATATTTATTATATTCAACGTATTGACACAAATCCAAAACAATAAACATTCAAGCTTAAAACCAGACCTGTAAGCAAGCCGTTAATCTTCTACGTTCACTGTTACTTTGATGGTTACTTCTTTTTGGTTACCGGCTTTATCGGTGCTGACTGCTTTAATTTCTTGTTCGCCGGCTTCGACCGGAATATCAACTTCAAAACTGCCATCAACACTGACCTTGGCTAACCGCTGGTTAACCTCAACCTTAACCCCGGATTCACTCTGGCCCGTAACCTTTATGATCTTATCGTCATCGGCGGTTAAGTTGATTTGATTGTCCGCCTCTGGTGACTCAATAACCAACTCGGGTTCAGTAGTATCAAGAATAAAGTTTATCGGTTCGGACAAATCACTCTCCTGTTGTTGAGCTACAACTAAACTGGTTAGTTTATGCTTGCCATCAGCTATTTTACTAGTCGGCAAGTAGCTGAAGCTGCCTTGTTTGTCAACTACGGTCTCGCCTAAGAAATTGCCGTCTAAAAAAAGCTTAATGATCGAGCCAGGTAAAGCCGTCCCTTGTATTTTTATTTTCGACTCATTGACATACTCTGGAATAGGATCTAAGCTTGGCGGCAAAGGTTTTTCAGCTATTTGAGTGGTGACTTTAGCCTGGCGGTTGACCAAATTGGTAATAAACTCAACCCAAGAAGGCAGATAATTTAGGCCATAAAGAAAAACAAAGGTGAAAATCGAAGTGGTTAAGATTGAAACTATAAACAGTTTTTTCTTTATCTGTTTTTCCTTATACGCCCTTAATCGGGAGTAGCTTTTTAATCGTCTGGCCATATATCTATTATTTTACAAGCTACAAGCCAGTTTACAATACTATTTGACCCGGCTCGGTTTGGCGGGCGCGACCGGATTTGAACCGGCGATCTCTTCCTTGACAGGGAAGTGTGTTAAGCCAGGCTACACCACGCGCCCTAATTACCAGTTGATTATATTAGACTCTGGCAAAGAAGACAAGCATCAATAGCAATCATAACTTTATGGCAATCTAAATTTAAGAGCCGTCTGCGGGAGTCGAACCCGCGACCTCTCCGTTACGAGCGGAGTGCTCTACCAACTGAGCTAAGACGGCTTAAACTTTCTGCCAAATCTATTTA
>JAJRVN010000023.1 GCA_024277325.1 Patescibacteria group bacterium
ACTACCATAGCGATTATTCTTGACCTTTTTTAACTTCTGCTTTATTGTCAGCTTCCGGTTGGCTCTGGCCTGCTTTGTCAGCTGCTGGCTTTTCAGCTTGTTTTTGATCGGCTTCAGCCTCAAACGGCAAGTCATCATCCGGTAATTCGATAACGTCTAGGTCGGCATCAGGTAACTCCACTTGGTCGTTGGGAGCTGCAGCACCGGCCGGTTGGGCCGGTTGTTGGCTAAAGTTGTTAGTTCCGCCGGCATCGCTGGCCGGCTGGCGGTTATTGTTAAATTGCTTACCGCCATAAAGCAAGATCATGTCGGTGATGATTATTTCGGTAACGTCTTTTTTAACATTTTCCGCCGTGGTCCAACTGCGATAATGAATTCTGCCATCAACATAAACCTTACTGCCTTTAGTTAACAACTGAGAACAAATCTCGGCCAGCTTATCCCAAGCCACTATTCGGTGAAATTCCGTCTCTTCCCTTTTTGAGCCATTGGTCACCCAATTCCTGGTCGTGGCGATGGAAAAAGTAACTACCGCCTTGTTGTTTGGCGTGTACCTTAATTCTGGATCACGAACCAAATTACCAATTAATTGAACACGGTTTAAGGATCGAGCTGCCATAAAACCTCCTTATTTGTCGTCTTGACGAACTAATAAATATCTAAGAAACTTATCCTTGTTTAAATAGAAAAAATTATCTATCTTAAGCTTAACGTTGCCTTCGGCTTCAAAACCATACTTGATATAAAGACCCTGATCCTGCTTGTGGATAGGATAAGCCAAAGCTTGAACGCCAAGATCCTTTTCGGACACCTTGGTTGCCTTTAACTTCTTCAACAAATCTTTAATCACTTGCTTTTGCTTGTCATCAGTTGCAGTCTTCAGAACTACCACTAACTCATATTTACTCTTCATAATTAATCTCCTTAAAGTCAAAGTGAGTATAACAAAGACCGCTTAAAAAATCAACTTCATTTTAGGTATAAAAAGTAAGATAACGTGCTTAATATTATGAATATGGCGCCAACCGATGTCAAATAATTGACGCTGTCGCCAACACCGGTCACCGGCAAAGTCGGCCTGGGAGTCGGCGTAGTCGTTGCCGATTGGCCAGAGCTGGAGCCGCTACCACTGTCATTTGAACCGGTGGCTGTGATGGTATAGCTGCCACCGCTGACAACCTTTAAGATATCACTATTATTAGAGTTGACATTTGAGTCGCTGGTGGTTGAGCCGGCAACATAAACAAAGGTTATCGGCGCTTCGCCGGTTTTTAAAGCCTTAAAAGTTATAGTCGCCAAGGTGCCAACACCACTGTAAGTGCCGGAAGTTGTGTTTAAGTTAAGTCTTAAAGTACCGTCCTCGTCGCGGTCGGTCATCGTCGGCAAAACCGATCCGGCGATAGTATCAACATACTCAAGCTTGTCAGCCGGATAATTCAAAACAACGTCAACCGATGAAACCGGAGCATCATCGGTGTTTAGCTGGACATCAACGTCAAAGGTGGAGCCAACCGTTACGTTTTTGGTCTTTGGTATTAATGACAATGAAGCGTCGGCCGCTAAAACCGACTGTGACGCTAGTAAGAAAAAACTAAAAACAACAATTAGGTTAAGAATAACTTTTTTTATCATAAACTTACTTATCATTATCTGTGGTTTTGTTAGTTTAGTCAAGCTCTAATTCAAGCCTAATCTAACTTCTTGAAGACTAGATAATTAGCATTTTGATCTTTAATTATGTAACCCCGGGCTTTTACTTTTAACCTTAACGAATCCGCCCGGTCATATTTGCCCTCTTTCTTTAACAACCAACGCTTTTGAGCCAGTTGTTGAATCTCTTTCGGAACCGCTAAGGCTTGTTTTATTTGAGCTTCAAGCTTCAAGCCCAAAACCTCATCCAAATCAAAGACCGTTCCCAACTTAACCTCGGGAGCCAATTTTTCCGACTTAACGATCCGCCAAAGAAAAGAAATAGCCTCCGGCATCTTCAAGTCGTGGCTGAAATATCCAACCGCTTCATCTTTCAGCTTGACATCCAGCTTGGCTTGGCCTGTGGCCAAGTAATAAAACAGAACCAGCTCTTCGATCAAGTGCCGATAGGCTTTGGCGGCTGCTGCTAAGCTCTGCCAGCTGAAATCCAAAGTCTGACGGTAGTGAGAGGTGAGAAATAAATAGCGCAAGGCTAAGGGGTGGTAGCCTTTGCTAACTATATCCTCCAACCGGTAAAAATTACCTTTTGATTTGCTCATCTTCTGGCCCTCAACCAAAACATGTTCAAAATGAATCCAGTAATGAGCAAATGGCTGGCCGGTGGCCGACTCGCTTTGGGCAATCTCATTGGTATGATGGACATTAATATGGTCCACTCCGCCGGTATGAATATCAAACGTCGGCCCCAAATATTTCATGCTCATAGCTGAACACTCTATATGCCAGCCGGGGAAACCAACACCCCATGGCGAGTCCCATTCCATCTGCCGTTTCTTATCTTTTGGCGAGAACTTCCATAAAGCAAAATCGGTCGGCTGCCTTTTGCCGGCCACCATCTCAACCCGAGCTCCGGCTTTAAGCTGTTTTAAGTCAATCGTAGCCAGCTTACCATAATCTTTCAGCTTGCTGGTATCAAAGTAAATGCCATCGTTTTCAATTGTGTAAGTGTACCCATTATCTTCAAGTTCCTTTACCAAACCAATCATTTCCTTAATATGGTCGGTCGCTTTGGCCACCTTATTTGGCCTTTTTATGTTGACTGCATCCAGGCTGGACCAAAAGTGGTGGGTGTATTTCTCGGCTATCTGCCAAGCGGTCAAGCCTTCTTTCCTGGCTTTTTTTTCAACCTTGTCGTCGCCGCTGTCGGCGTCGGTAACCAAATGACCGACATCGGTAATATTCATAACTTGATAGACGTTATAGCCCAACCACTCCAAGGTTCGCCGCAAAACATCATTATTGACATAAGTGCGCAGATGGCCGA
Organism: Patescibacteria group bacterium; assembly: GCA_024277325.1. Lineage (GTDB taxonomy): Bacteria > Patescibacteriota > Microgenomatia > JAADGY01 > JAADGY01 > JAJRVN01. The sequence goes on from JAJRVN010000023.1 coordinate 2,975, forward strand.
TATGGGCATAATCATAAACCGTCGGCCCACAAGCGTATATCCCTACCCTGCCCGGCTTTATGGTCACGAGTTTATCAATGTGTTTGCTTAAGGTGTTGTAAATAAAAAAATCTTTTGGCATTTAATCTATGTCAGAATTAACTCCTCATATATTAATGTTAGCACACAACCAACGGCGAAATCTTTTAAACTAAATCTAATTGAAGTTCGCACCTAAATAGTTATCGAGCACTTCTGGAAACATAGAGCTTATCCCCTCTGTGACAATTCGATTGAACCCTTTCAAAAAATCGCCGGCCAGTTTTAATTTTTCGGTAAAAGGATCGCCGTAAGGATCGGTTTTTATTCTTTTATAAAATTCTGTTTCGGTTCCAACCCCTAGTCCTTTGATTAGTTCTACAGGGAAAAAGCCATAGCATGTCTGAGGATCTATAGGTGTACCGACCACACTAAGTAATTCAGGATTTCCTCCCAATTCATCATAAGGCGAGTAAACATACGACCGTAAAGTCACTCCTCCACCTTCATCAACTAATATTTCAGGTTCTAACTTCTCCAACCTTCCTTCTTCCGTCCAAGCCACTGGAAAAGGCTTGGTTGCCACAGGCCCTCCATGCTCTGATGATTGCAAAACCATCACCGCTTGCCTTTGGCGACTATCCGAATCGACACCTTGACCCGTCACGTTTTTGGATTGGGGCAATAAAAAAACCGGGAAAGTACGATACTCACTCTCATTTGGTGATAGGACAATTTCAGTAGCATAACCTAACAACCTTAGCTGGTTACTGGGAAATTTGTTAAGTAAGTCCTCTAATCCTGCATCAAGTGGTTCTGCTTTTTCTCTTTTGGTTGCTGCAGATGCAGTTAAGTAATCAAGCCAGACCCGTTCCATGTCTGGACCTATAAGATCGAAGCTTTTTTGAAAAATCGATCCATACTCTACTTTAAATTTTAAGGCCTTACAAGCTTGAATATCAGATATTCGATCAGGTGTGTTAGCAACAACTCTCTCAACTGGCGGGGTCATATGGCCTCCTTCTTTAAAATAATATTTCTATGGGTATTTTACTTTAAAACCTTATTACTGTCAATTTTAATCGATTAAACACGTCTATCTTTACCACTGGCTTTGGGTTTAAGTTTTGGCTTGGACCCTTTTTTCTTTGACTTTTGGACTTTTAGTTTATCTTTAACTTTAGGATCAACATCCAGTTTTAAAACCCCCTGCTTAATCAAGTTCATTACCATCGTGGCCGCGTCTTGGTTAAGCTCGGCTTTGATCAAGCGCCGGTTAAGGTCCATTTCTTCCCTGACTATATGACGAAGATCCATTAATAATTGATTGTAAGTTTGGTTATCTAAGGCGGCTGGTGATTTAATCAAGCTCTTGATATCATCATCCGTTTCATTACCCGAAGGTTGCCATCGCCGACTGAAAACCAGCCTTGATTTAAGATAATTGTAAATTATGCCGGCCGCTCCCTTGAAAATCAACTTAAAAGAAAGCACTATTCCCAAAGCAAACAAGCCTATATAAACAAGCAGTGAAATCAGCCTCGCCATTGACCACCAGAAAACCTCGGCGGAGGCGGCTTGTTCCAGCTTGCCGGCCACGGCCAAAACCCCAACCTTAATCGGGCCGGCCAAGCCTGGAGGGTAAGGTAATAATCGAGTTATCTGGATCTTTTTGCCGGGATAAAGTGTCCGGCCGACAACAAAAACCGTTTCATCGGCGGCGGCCGGCCACCAAGCATTCTTTGATTTAATTTTAAGCTTTAGACCGCTTAAGCTCACCTTGCCTTGATTGGTTATTTCAAGCTTAAATTCCAAACCTTGTTTGGTTTTGTTCAGATGAAGATTAGACAAGCTAAACTTAGTTTCCAAGTTATCGCCAACCACAATCCGAGCATCGCTCAGGCCCAAAATCTCATCTTGGTTAAAGATAACAAGGTAGCCTGGATACTCTTTGTCAGCTAGATCATCAGGCAGTTTCAGTTGAATCTGGAAATCTTGCCTTTGGCCTTTGGCCAAGGAAACCGGTTGCGGTTGGCAGGCGCTGGCAAAAATGCTTGAAGTTTGAGTTAAAAAAACCTGGCTATCATCTACCGACTCGACACTAACCAAACAAAGCTGGCCGTTAATGTCATCCTTAGCCAAGTTAACCGCGGTGAGGTTGATTTTAAGATTGTCCCCCGGCTTTTGCCTATACACAAACCAGTCGCGAGCGTCTTTCTTTTGGCCAAAATATGTCGGAATGATCTTAATGGCATAGTCGTTTGTTTGCTTGGCTAAAAGTTGAAGTTTAGATATCGATAAAGGCAGGGCTATTAACCAGCCAAAACTTAATAGGCAGTAGATTAAGATTCGTTTCATTTGTTGTACTTTTAAGTTTTTCGGCGGCGGCGAGGCTTGACAGGCGCTGGTTTAAACGAAGCGGCCAAACCTAAAAACAAGGTCAACAAAACCACGATCGCCACCACGGCCAGCTTGACTTTTGGATTAACATACCAAATCTTAATATCGCGGCTGACATAAACTTCCGGGTTGTCCGGGTCATACTTAACCTTGGCCTTAATCGTAAAGTAGCCAAATGCCGGCGGTTTGTTCCAAACTACGGCCACTTCGGTCGAGCCTTTGGGAAAGATCGTACCTAAATTAGCTTGTTTGGTGGACCAAGGCCGTCCGGTTAAGTTGTTAATCAGTTCTAAATCGGCAGACGGATTAAGATGGACGTTGCCGGTGTTTTCCAAGCCGAAGATTAATTTTAAGATCGGTTTGGCTTTTTTATCTTTGGCATAATAGTTAGCTTCAAGCTTATTGATTTTTAGGCTTTTAACCAGCTTGCCGGGCACGGTTTCGTAAACCCTCAAGCCAATTCTGGTTCTTACCCTTAACGTTCCCTTATCGCTGTTTTGAATTAGTTTTTCAGCCACTATGCCGCCCATGTGGTCACCCACCTCAGCGGTTTTTGGCACTTGAAAAGTAAAGCCGACCAACTGTTTGCGGTTGGGAGCCAAGGTCAGTTCATTTTTGTCCAGCTTGATCCAAGCGCCAACACCGGTTCTGGCTTCATTTTCTTGCTTCAAGGAAAAAGCACCATCCTTAGTCATAACCGCATCAACCGGATATATCTTAACCTTAACAGTTTGGTTTGACTGGTTGGCTACATAAAACTCATCCCGCTTGCTTTCTCCGGCTACCAGATTATAGATAAGCCATGATTGCGAGTAAGGTATGTTAGGGTCAGGATGAGCCGGGAAAATACCCAAGCCACCGCCGGCAACAGCACCAACTGCCTGAACCGCGGTTAAAAAAGCAAATAAAGAAATTAAAAAAGCGGCTTTAAGCTTACAACTTAATCGTGTTAGTGTCATAATCTCCTTTGATTTGAACTTATTAAGTTTTATTTATCTGCTTAAAATTGTCTTTGGTTAACCATGGAGCCAACTTGACTGCTTTTTGCCAAATCTGCCGGCGCTGGTTTTCAGATGCCGCTTTTAACCATAGGAGCCTCAAGCGGCGAAGCTTCTGTCGGCGGAGCCGGGCCTGGCTGATGGCCATCTTTCTTTTGGTTGGCGATACTATTCCCATAACTTTCAAGAATATACGTAATTAAACAACATATCTCATTATACACAAAAATATAATTTTCAAAACTCAATTTACAATCAAATCCCCAAACTCCAATGATTGATAGCGTTTGTTAACCTCCGGGGTTACCAAGAGAGGCAGTCCCGAGGGTTAATATTCATTGGGGAGTTCAGCTGTCGTCCTGAATTTATTTCGGAATCTCCTTTTAAACTTTTAACTTTTTACTTCACTCTTCCATTGTCCATTTAAGATCTGTCAGTCGAAAGGCTGACACAGCTAATTCTTTTTACTTTTTACTTATATGTGTGGTTTATAATAATTTAATCAGGGAGTTGCTTAAGGCGCGTGGCGCAACTGGTAGCGCAACGGTCTCCAAAACCGTAGGTTGCAGGTTCGAGTCCTGCCGCGCCTGCCAAGACTAACTTAACTTCGGTTACTGAAGCGTCAAGATCAAACTGCCGTAATAATCGCCGGCCGGAGTATTGGCCGGAATAACCCACTCAATAGCAATCTTTTGACTAAACCAGCCAAAGCCGCTGCCGGCCTCGGCCCAGCTGATGATGACTTCTTGGTTGGCTTTGTCAATCGTGGTTTTGGGACCCAAATGAATACCGGTTAAAGACTGGTCGCCTTTGAGCGGGACTATTTCGGTTGGCTGGACCGTCAATAAATTAATCGATTGGATATAATGGTCGGCTTGAGCCGAATATAAACTGTCAAACCGGGCGGTCAAGCTCCAACCGGGAGAAGGCCGGCGGCCGTCATTAATAACAAGTTGGCTATCACCCTCCCCTATTTGCCGGCTAACGATCTGGTCAAATGTCGAAACCACAATCTTGGGCAAGTCTAGGGTTTTGGTTGAAAACAACCTTAATGACCCGATAATGTTCGGTGGCTTAACCAAGTTATCAATCTTAACCTCCGCTTGGCTGCCGGCTTGGTTTTGAAGCTTAACCTTGAGGTTATAATCGCCGGCTGACAAGTCTTTAGTATTTAAAACGAACAGTTCGCCGTCAACCTGGCCGGTATCAAGTTGGCGGCTGGCAACCAACTGCCATTTATCAGTTTGGCTATCAGACATAGATTGCAGCCATAAATCCAAAGAGGCTTTAAGCTCGGTTTTGGCATGGCCGGCGACAACCTCTTCGTCGGTTAACTTTTGGCCGGCTTCCGGCTTCTCTAATCTAAGCTCAACTTTATCGGTTAATAAGTATAAAGGCAGGCTGAAGGTGAATTTTTTGTTCTTGTCATCCGTAATCGTAAAGCTGAAGCTGTACCAGCCCGTCTTATCTGCTTTGTCCACGGCCAGCTCGACTTGCCAGAGGCCGTCAACAACATCTAGTTTGGCTTCGTCCAGCTTTATGTTGTTTTTTTTATCATCAAAGCTAACAGCTTTAATTTGACTTGGCTTGTTGGGGCTTAATGGGTGAACCATAATCTTGATCTGTCGGCCAAAAGCCAGGCAAAAACTATCTTTAAAGCTACCTACCTTGGTTTTGGGCAAAAAGTCTAAATTGGACGCTACTAGACCGCGCCAGAAAAAAATCTGCTTTTGCTTGTCTTGGCGGCGGCTTCGGCGGCGGTTATTGGCTAAGATCTCAACATCTAAATTAAGCAGCTTAAAATCATGGTCAAGCTCAACTTCAGCCCAAAACCAGCGAGCGCCGTCTATATCTTTGATGGTCAGTTGTTTTTGCTTGTAGATCCGGCCGTCGGGAAGTAGCAGGCGCAGCCTAGCCAACCTTATCTCTTTGATCTCATCGGCTTGAGCGCCAAGATACAACTTTTGCTTGGGTTGAAAGACCAAGGCCGGTTCTTTCAGGCTGGCATCGCTGGCTACAATCAACCGCCGGCCCGAGGCATAATCGTATTGATTGGTTAAACCGCAATTACCAATCGCCAGGCTAGGACTTACTGCCAACTGATACAGACCGACCATGGCCAGAAATGAAATAGTAAACTTAACTAAAGATACATCCGGCGATCGCATACTATATTGTAGCCAAAGCTTCTAACTTTCAGCACAAAGTAAAAAAGCGCCCTAAAAAGGGCGCTTTTTATGGGCCATAATCTTAAACCTTAAGTTAAAGTTATGGTTACAGTAGCTGAATAATCACCTGCTGGTGTATTAGCCGGAACGGTTAATGCTATACCTAAATCTGTGGTATATCGGCCGGTTCCATAGCCAGTCGTGGCGGTCATCCAAGTGAAACTATCGGAAGTACCGTCGTCGTCACCATCAGCCAATGTGGTTTGCGAACCTAAACTTACGTTGGTGTTAGAACCGCTGACAGCACTTAGGTTAGAAGGAGTAACCGTAAAATTGGTCACATCGATCGTCCCGTTGGCGCTGGTCATGTCACTGAAAGTGGCGGTAACACTCCAACCTGTTTCTGATGCACTGTTGTAACCGCGAGCATTATCAACTGTGTAAGCTGTTGCCGTGCCGGTTACTGTTTGGCTGGTAGTGCTGGTGACAATCGTGCCTAAGCTAACATCAGCCGGAGCCTGATGGGTTAACAAACCTCCATCGGCAACCAAGCTGACTACGGTCGTGGCATCACTGCCGGTAACCGTACCTAAAGCACTGTCACCCCCGCTCTGGCTCCAGTTAAAAGCCAAAGCCGTATTACTCACTGCCCCTAACGTCAAGCTAAAAGCAGAGACGAGGGCAGCTACTTTTTTAAGAGTGCCTCTGCGCATTAATCTCACCTCCTTCCTGATAAAAACCAAATAATTTGTTAGGGAATGTCTTTTTCGGTCGAAAAACTAGAGGAGCGGAAACCACACTGCCGATGAAGCCGATAAGCCAGATCTTCTTGAAGATGCCGGCTTGCCAATTCCGGCTGACTTGGCCCACCAATTGCCATTGATCGGCCTCTTTAAGATATAGCTTTATTGTTTCTTTATTACCAATAACCAAGTTGTCTTCCCAACCAAGCTGAACCATCGCCGCTTTCTGGCCAGAAATTTCCACCTGGTTGTCAAACCGCCAAACATGTTTTACCTTGCCGGCCTGGTCGATGATGACTAGCTTAAATTGGGGGTGCCAAACTTGGGGGTGCCAATTATATAACTCAAACGACAAAACTCTTCTGCTGCCGTCCACTTGGTAATTAAGCTGCGAAACTTTATCAACGGCCAAAACCGAGTTAAATAAGCTAAACAACCAAACAAAAACAAAGGCTAAAAGACAAAAACGAGAAACTTTTCGGCTAAGGGCAGGCATTAATGATATTTATATAAATTTTATATACTTAATCAATTATTAGCATATTGACTTTTGGTTTGTCAACCCCCAAAATAAGCTTATGTCTACTCTTAGCCATATTGTTTTAACCAGTCTATTTTTATGGTTTTTTATCCTTATAACCCTAGCTTTAATGTTGTTTTTAATCTCATTTAATGAACCAGCTAAAGGCAAAAATAATTACCTGGATTTAATCAAAAGCCACTGGCCCATCATCCTGATACTCATTCTTTTGTTTTCTTTAACTATCAGTATTCCCTTAAATGTCTTGGGCGACAAGGAAGTCATTGTCAATCAAGACAACTTTAAGGTTTATTTAAAAATAATCGAAGCTCCCCTACCAACGCCAACGCCGATTAACCACAAGCCGGGACCTCAGGCTATCTCGGCAATAAGCAACAACTTGCTGACCAAAATTATCAGCCTAATCAGCCGGTTTTTCAACTAAGATGAACTTAACGCCGGTTGTCAAACGCGTTTTTAAGGGTTAATGGGTCAACATACTCTATATCGCTACCGGTTGACAACCCTCTGGCTAGGCGCGAAATCTTAAGATTCGGCTTGATTTTGGTTATAGCTTGGCGAAGGTACATAGCGGTTGTTTCTCCCTCTATAGTTGGGTTAGTGGCTAAAATCACTTCTGTAAAAGCTTCGGTTTTGAGCCGATCCAACAGTTGAGGAATAAACAACTCATCCGGGCCGATGCTATCCAAAGGGTTAAGGTGTCCATGCAGCACATGGTAGATACCGTTATAAATCCTGGCTTTTTCCAAATTCCACAAATCAAGCGGCTGTTCAACCACACACAACAGGTTTTTATCTCGGCCTGGGTCTGAACAGATTTGACACTCGTCCATCTCGGTCAAGTTAAAACATCGCCGGCAAAGATGAACCTTGGATTTCACCTTAATCAGGTTATCGGCTATGTTCTGAACCTTAACCTTAGGCATGTGAATGATCGACAAAGCCAGTTTTTGGGCGCTGCGCTGGCCAATGCCGGGCAGCTGCTTGAGGCTTTGAATCAAATCATCAAGCGATTTAATTTGACTTTCCATAAAAGACAAACTACATGCCAAACATATTACCAAGCGACATGGCCTTTTTAGCGGCTTTTTTCTGGGCTTTCTTAATAGCTTCGTTAATCAAATCTCTCAATAAAGACGTATCTTGGCAATCAGCCTCCAGTTCTTTGACCTTCAGTGATCCGGTGATAACTATCTTGAGATTGCCTTTTGTCACCGTTATCTCTTCCTGGTCAAGCTCCTTTTCCAGTTGCTTGGCTTGCTTTATCATCTGCATCATCTTTTTACTTTGAGAAACCTTGTCTAGAATACCCATGGAAAACCTCCTTTAATCGTTTAAATTTCTAGATAGCTTTATTATACACACAATAACGCTTTAACCTGTTTGTTTTTTCAATAAACTAGCCTGGCGCGCTCGCGCTCAGGTAAAAAACTAGCTTTCTTTGGTGATATGCTACCTACTAAGACAGCGATGATGAATATTTAGCCTAATAAAATCTCAACTTTTTGCCGGCTGGAAACGGTTTGAGCTTTGTTGGCCGGCGAGGCTTTAGCTGTTTTTTTAATCGATGGATCAGCTATGATAAACAATCTAACCTTATCTACCTTCAGCTCTTTGGCCAAGAAAGATTCCATCCAGTTCTTAATCTTAGGCCGATCAAGCATCTGCTTCCAAAGTTTATTGGCCACCGCCAACTCAACCGAGTCATCGCCGGTTATTTTGGTTTTGCTCATCTTAAATAAGCTTTTTAATCCATGATTAAGGTTGACCGAGGCCTCGACCAGATTTTGCCAAGCTTTATCAAAAGTTGGTTTGTCAATGGTGGCGTTGGTTGGTTTTGGACCAGAAACGGCGGCCGGTTTTAGCTTGGGCACTGGAGGTTGGGGTATCTGTGCCGGCTTGGCCGGCCGGCCGGCCGATTCCACAGGCTGGCTGGGGGGTTGGGCCTTAACCTCGCCAAACTCCAAGGCTAGCCCATTGATCATGGCTTTGAGACTTAAAAACAAAGATACGGGCGAGTTAAGGTCCCTAGCTATCTCTAATAAGCCCTTGGTGGCTTTCTGCAAATAACGGCGGTCTTCGTAGGTGAGTTCAGTCAAATCAGATAGGTGTTGCGACATTAACTTTTCCAACTGATAAACCAGGTCGTCTCCACCATAATTGATCTCTTCTAATCTATCAACTAACTTAACAGCCGACCGCAGTTTTTTAGCAACTAAAGCGGTAAAGAGGTCATTTATTAAAGCATCGCTTGACTTAATATGGTCCAGCAAAGCGGTATCAACTTGGCCGTGGTGACTTATCTGTTCCAATAACTTGATGGCGTCGCGGAAGCTACCTCTGGCTTGTTTGCTGACCAATAGCAATGCTTCGTCGGTTATATTGAGTTTTTCTTTATCGGCCACCTTCTTTAAAGTTGTCAAAAGCTCGGCTTGGCTGGCTAAGTTGTAATTGATAATCTGGCACCGCGATTTAATAGTTGCTGGTACTTTGTGGATCTCAGTTGTGGCCAAGATAAAAATAACATGTCCAGGCGGTTCTTCCAATGTTTTTAAAAGAGCATTAAAGGCTTCTTTGGTTAGCATATGGACTTCGTCGATTATATAAACCTTGTATTTATAAACCGACGGAGCAAGGCCGACACCTGACCTTAGCTGCCTGATATCATCAATTTTGCGATTAGAAGCGGCGTCTATCTCAACTATATCCACTACTTGATTCTTATCAAATAATCGGCAGTTAGAGCACTTGCCGCAAGGTACGCCCACCTTGCGCGGTGATAAACAATTGATATATTGAGCTATGATACGGGCGGTGCTTGTCTTGCCCAAGCCTCTGGGACCGGCCAACAAAAAGGCATGGGGAATCTGGTCTTGGGACAACATCCTGACCACGGATTGACGAACCGTGGTTGAGCCTAGTTCTTCAATGTTTTTTGGCCTATATTTTAAATACCAACTCATGGTTTAAATTTATCCTACTTATCAATTATGATCAATACCCAAAAGATGTCTTAAGCCATGCTTGGCCAGCTCGATCACCTCGTCTATCACCAGTTTCTGGTACTTTTGTGATTGGCGGACCGCTTGGGGATAAGAAATGACGATATCTCCTAAAAATATCGGCTGATCTGTTAACCGGCTGGCAATGTCGTTGGTTTGATTCAGTTCTATTTGAGGAAAGGATAATACATCCGTAGTTTTGTCCTTTTTCAAATATTTCAGGTTCAACTGCTTCATTAGCCTGTCACCTACCAAATTGAGACTGATTAAATAATAACCGTCGCCGGCCAACCAAAGCTTAAACTCCTTGGTTAAAGCTCTTCGCAGTTTCGGTCTATCAACTTGATAGCCGGATCGGCTATTGATATCTATCTTCAAATTAAGCATTCTTTATCTTAGCTTATTTTCTTGGTTATTTGCCGACGCTTGGCTGAAGAATGCCTTTTTTTCTCTCGTCGCCAAACGTCCTTCTTTTCCTTTTTAGTCTGCCAAAAAGGTATAAACCTCTGTCTTTTGCGAGCCTCGGCAACTATATTCTCAAACTGGACTATCTTGCCAAATCGGCGAATTAAGCTGTCGTTTGTATCTTGATCATTGGCTTTTATAACTATAGCCATGAAACCTTCACCTACCTTACTTAAAAAAATTAATTTAAATGCTTACCGATTTTACTATAAAACAAGTTAATGTGCAATTTGCTTGTTGCAATTAACTTCTAACCAACGGGTCTTTATGCTTATGTTCTTTAAAAAAATCAGCAAACGCTTGTATCTTCCTAACCCAAGAAGCGCAAACGATGCCACCAACCACCGCGGTTTCTTCCAAATCACGTTGAGGCATTATGTTTGTCTTTTTCCACAATGGGTATTCATATCTTTTATATTCATCTTGTAAGGATGTGATATTCACTGTTAACACCTTGGGAACTTCCAAAGTTAGGATAGAAGTTGGATTGGTAGTTGCCGTATCCCACACAGTTACAGGATCTTGTGATGCTGACAACCAGGGTGAAGTATTAAAATTTGTATGTAAAACAGCTAATATGACTTCTCTTGAAACCCTGCGTCGTTGTAAAATTTGTATTGATTGTACCATTGCGTTTCGCTTGTCATTCTTCATGGATGGTAAGCTGTCAATTACTCCCACTAAGTCTCTTTGAAACCAATCCAGTAAGGATATGTCTCTATGACGCAGTCCGCTGGCAACTTCATTAACTTGAGAAGCATTAATGTATGTTCGGCCGGTAGCCCTGTATAATACAATTGTGTCATGAGGATTAAGTTGAAGTTTTGCCTCATGCACATCTTTTGTGACTTGTCTAGCTAAATCCTGGTTTAAGATATCTTCTTCTTGAAAAATCGCTTCGGACGGTGAGTTTGTAATCCTATCTTTGAAAAAGAAAATCATATTGACATAAAATTAAGCCGGTTTAGATAAGTCAGTTATAATTTTAACTACTTCCTCTAAAGACAGCTTCGTTGGCTTCATGTTGGGATTGCTGCGCGAGCCGTTTAAAAGCATGCATTTGGAAGCGTGCAAAAACCAGGTGGAGTCCGGATCTTTCTGGCTTAATTTATCATAAACCGGAGTTAGATCGACTTGCTTGTCCCACCTGGCGACTATGCGGATGTTCTTTTTGTCCGGGTTTTGTTTAACCACAACAACAAAGCCTTGTTTTTGGGCCAGATGTTCAATATAAGTATTGCCGCTTACTACCGCCAGCCCCAATCCCCACGGCGTCATAAATTCTTGACTAGCTTTTATCTGAACCTCAGCCCTAACCTTATCCTTAAAAACCAAAAAAACAGCGTCCAAGGCCATATAACCCAAAGTGACAACTCGCTGGTGGTCTTTTGGATATATTTGAGTCCAAGCATTGATGATCTCAGCCAAGCCAAGATCATACCTGTCGGCATCGGCCTCAGGCCAGTTAAGTTCTCGGAAATTATCGATCTCGACTATCAAGTCCACTAACCTGGCCATAGCTTGGCGGTCTTCTGGCTTAGTTAACCTTGAGCTAATTTTTTGATCAAAAACCAGCTTGGCGGCCGAGGTTAGTTTGTGGTCTTCAGAACCGGCCTGATGATGGTCAAATTTGCCGCCGCCGGTATCCACATGGACAACCTCTTCGTCGGCTTGAGACTGGTACCGGCTGCCAGCCGAAACAAAACGAATCTCAGCTTGCGACCAATCAGGGTCAAACCGTTGCAACAGCCAACATGAAGCCACCGCATCTAAATCCGGCCTCATGTGGGTAACTATTATTTTTTTTGTCATTTGTTAATTAGCCTAGCTACATCATTAAAGGTTATCGCCAGCATAAGAAGTAATAAAACCCCCATGCCGACCATATGCACCCACATTTCTACCTGCTTCATTTTCTTTGATGGCCAAAGCTTATTCAAGACAACAAAAACAACCCGACCACCATCTAAAGCCGGCAAGGGCAATAAATTGATAACAGCTAAGTTAACGGATAACAAGCCGATAAATCTAACCAAATTGGCCATACCGGTGGCGGCCACTTGGCTGGTGGCCTGATAAATGCCAACGGGACCGGCTACTCCTTGCGGTGCTTGATGCTTGACCACAAGATTGATTACCAAATCCTTTAAGTTGTACACAATCATAACAAACCAGTCGATTGAGTCTTTAAAGCCTTGCACTACTCCCAAGGGCAGCTGCAAATACCAAGGGTAAAACTTAATTTCTTCAGGTATCACCATGATACCAACTATGCCCCGGTCATTCTTTACCGCCGGAATAACCGGTATATCGATAACCTTGGTTTTTTGATAACCAAGTGGCCGGCGGATTTTAAAATAAATTCGCTGATTGGCTCTGGACTGAACAAATTGGGAAACTTCTTTTGGCTTTTGAGGCAAAACCGAGGTTTGATTATTGTCGGTGTAGATAAGTTCAATCTTATCGCCTTCTTTCAAGCCCGACACATCAGCCGGAGAATCCGGCTCAACATAAGCAACAGAAACCGCATTATCCACGCTTACAGGTATGCCTTTGATCGAGTAATAGACACCAAATAAGCCTGAAGCCAAAAGAAAGTTGGCGGTGATGCCGGCTAGGAGTATTAAAATTTTCTGCCAAGCCGGCTTGGCAAAGAAAGCTCCGGTTTTATTCTTTATCCGGCTACTAAACTCTTCTCCGTAAAGCTTAACAAAGCCGCCGATCGGCAATAAATTTAAAGAATACTCCGTATCTCCCTTTTTAAAGAGAGATACTATTTTAGGAGGCAAGCCTATACCAAATTCCTCAACCTTGACCTTAAACAACTTAGCCATTAAAAAATGACCAAGCTCATGGACCAAGACAACTATAAACAAAACCGCAATGAAGATTAGTATCGAACTTGCCATAACCTACATAACCTAAACTAAATCGTCATGACCTCTTTTTCTTTTCTTCGGCCTAAATCATCTAATTTATCATTATATGTGTCAACTAATTCTTGAACTTGTTTTTCCAAACCCTTCACCTCATCTTCCGTAAGCTCTTTGGACTCAAACATATCTTTAATCCGGTTCATGGTCTCCCGTCTGGTTTGCCTTATCAAAACCTTGCCGTTTTCTATTTTGTGTCTGATGACCTTAACCAATTCCTGCCGGCGTTCTTGGGATAAGGGCGGTATGTTAATTCTTATAGTATTGCCAGCCGTGTTTGGGGTCAAGCCAAGGTTAACTTCCATTATGGCCTTGGCGACTTTGTCGGCCACTTGGGGATCAAACAACTGAATTATCAAAGTCTGCGGTTCGGTAGTAATTGTTCCCAGTTCAATAATCTTAAGCGGGGCACTGCCCTCATAAGCTTCCACTCTAATATCTTCCACTAAAGCAGAACTGGCCCGGCCGGTATGAACCTTGTTAACTTCTTTTAAAGTCAAATCAAAAGTTTTGTCCAGCTGAACTTGAAAATCGGATAAATCAAGGCTCATAGAACCCTCCCTAAATTTAATAGTCTAACTCTATTTTAGCAAAATAAGTAAGCCAAAGTACAACTTGCTTAAGCTTACTGGCTGATATCAAAAACTTTGATTTCTTTGATCTTAATGTTTTCACCCAAGGTAGCTATGGCTTGAGTAATCAAATCTTTGACTTTGGTTCCAGGTTGTTTTATAAAGTCGGAAACCATCAACTCATCAACGTCCTTGGGCTTTAGTGAAGCCACCTGCATGGCTAAATCATGAGCTATTTGGCGAAAAGCTTGACTTCGAGCGACAAAATCAGTCTCGGATAATAAAACCACGACTCCAGCTACTTTGCCGTTGTGGTGTTGGTAAATGCCGACATAGCCTTCGGTTGTTTGTCTATCTAGCTTCTTCTTAGCTAAAATTTGGCCCCGTTGCTTTAAAACTTCTTGAGCCTTGTTTAAATCGCCGCCGGCTTTCTCTAAAGCCTTTTTAGCCTCAACCACGCCGGCGCCGGTCATCTGCCTTAATTTTTTGACATCACTTATTTTTACCTTCATTCTTAGCCTCCTTTGACTTGTTGGTTTTTTTAACTTGTTTTGTTTTTTCCGTGTCTTTAGCTTCCGATTTTGGCGCTTTTTTATCATAAGCTTGCTTACCGGCGATAACGGCCTCAGCCAATTTTTCCACTATCAGCTTAATCGACGCTATGGCATCATCATTGGCCGGAATCGGATAGTCCACCCAATCAGGATCAATATTAGAGTCCACTATGGCCACAACCGGCACTCCCATCTGTTTGGCCTCGCGGACTGCGGTCACATCTTTCTTAACATCGGTGACAACAATGGCGGCCGGTTTGCCGGAAAAACCGATCAAACCACCCAAAAACCGGCGCAAGCGCTTTAGTCTTCGTTCTAACCTAACCTTCTCCAACTTGGTGTAGTGACTAAAATCACCTTTTTCTAGTTGTTCCTCTGTTTCCTCTAAAAACTTAATCCTGTCTTTAATCTGAGCCCAGTTAGTTAACATGCCTCCCAACCAACGAGAGTTAACATAATAGACTCCGGCCTTATTCGCCTCTTCCTTAATGACATCGGCAGCTTGGCGTTTGGTGCCAACGAAGATAATCTCGCCGCCAAGACTGGCTTGTGTAAATAAAAACTCAGCCGCTTCAATCAGTTTTTGTCTGGTCTGAGCCAGGTCAAAGATGACTACTTTATTCTTGACAGTGTAGACATACGGTTTAGTCTTGGGATTAAACCGAACCGTAGTGTGGCCAAAATGGCAACCGGCTTCAAATAACGATTCAAGAGAAATGTCTAGTTTGTAACTCATTTAACCTCCTTTTAACTTCTGCTTGATAAAGGCTTATAAAGCCAGAAGGATCTGATCAAGCATGCTTTTTAGTAACACCCGATTATATCATAAACAATTAACTTACTTCTGTCGTTTCTCTGTCTTTGAAGGTTTATTATCAATGTTTAACCAGCTATCAACCTTTAGCTCGTTTATTAAATTGATCATATTGAGGTTCCGGTTCCCCCGACAACATAGCTTCAAATACCTTTACTGGTTGAGGATTAAAATAAGGTAGTCCCATCTTTCCTTTTTCATAAACACCATTAAACGATTGCATTACTAACTGCCGCCCTCGACCTAAATCTACCTGACTAGGTATCACATTCGGTGCTGATAAGCCCAATCGTTCGTTGATTATGTAGAAAGCGAAAGCCGGAGGATATGATTCAGAACCCATGGTTTGAGCTATTTCAGGATCAAAGTACTCCCTTAGCCATCCAAGTGAAACTGTTCGATTCGCTATGGGAGTACTATCATCTGTAACATAAATGTAAGCGCCGTTTGCCCCTAGAACATTATCAGGATACCAAGTTACTTAACCTGCTATCTCACACCATTAGATCCAACCAACTGTTCTATTTTTGGCTGTTGTGACCCTTCTTTTTCCGCTTTTGTTAGCCGTTTATGCGTATTTTCATCTATTTGCCATTCATAATCAAATTCTGCCAATTGTATTCCTGACTCCTCAAGCCTATCATCTGTTAATAATTGTTCAGAATCCGATGATGATAACTCGGGGCTCTCACCATGTGATCCCGGTAATGCCACAACGGCAGCGGCTGTTCCAGCCAGTTTAAAAAACTCTCTGCGTGATACATAAGGTTTTCTCATCTAACCTCTTCTATTTTAATTATATAATTTCATCTGTTGGTAAATAATGTACATATAGATCGATGCCATAATGCTTAAGATAAAGCTAACCAATAAAGTTAGGCCTTCTACTTTAAGTACTTCACTTACGATTACGTTAATTAACATAACTAAAACCGCCCAAATTAAGATTTTGCCGATATACCACCAGATATCTTTACGAACATATTCTTTACTCAAGGTTAATGCTTGCCTTGGTGAAGCCTCCTCTAAAACCACCGCATAATGACCCAAACCATACCACAAACTCCAGATAATACCAGGCACGATGAGTAAAAGAAAACCAACCAAAACTATTAATCCTTTCATCAGACTAAAGACAGCTAGGTTAACTGCTCTTGATCTGCCTCGTTGGAAAGCTAAGCTGATATCCTTGTCTTCTTGGTCAAGAAAAATAATCAAAGCCGCCTGTCCCCAAGAAGCAACATAGATCAAAGTTAACAGCCAACCAACAAAGATAACCACCGCTATCGGCCAAAAAGAGCTAATAGAGCTTAAATCTGTTGAT
>JAJRVN010000024.1 GCA_024277325.1 Patescibacteria group bacterium
CTGTCTCGAGGTAAGCAAAACTAGGGTTACAAAAATAAAATCATTCCACCGTGGCATAGATCCGCCTGACTCCGGCCGAAGAGGATTTTTCTTTGAGTATTCTAAACTTGCCCACCTGGCTGGTTGAAACCACATGCGGACCGCCGCAGACTTCTTTGGAAAAATCACCGATGGTGTAGACCTTAACTTTTTCATCATATTTATGCTCAAAAAAGGCTAAGGCGCCTGATTTTTTGGCCTGTTTGAAATTCACAAGTTCCCACTTAACCGCTAAATCGTCTTTGATTTTTTGGTTCACCAAATCCTCAACTTGATTAAGTTCTTCTGGAGTTAAGCTTCGATTAAAAGTAAAATCAAAACGAAGCTTGTCCTCATCGACTTTACTGCCGGCTTGTTTGATTTTCTCGCCTAAAACCTGCCTCAAAGCTGCTTGGAGCAGGTGGGTGGCGGTGTGCATCCTGATGGCTCGAGGATGGTGGGAGGCCAGGCCGCCTTTAAACATGCTGGCCGAGGCGGTGCGGGATTTTTGTTGGTGTCGCTTCAGAGCCACCTCAAACTGATCTTTATCGACTAATTTGCCACTCTGCTCCTTAACCACATCGGCGACAATCTCAAAAGGCAAGCCATAGGTTTCGTAAAAATAAAAGGCTTGTTGGCCCGATATTTTGTTATCGCCCTGCTTGGCTAAAAACTTGACAAGCTCCCGCTCGCCCTTTTTCAAACCCCGGCTGAATTTATCCTCTTCTTGACCGATAATTTGCTTGGCTTGGTCTCTTTTATCCTTAATCTCAGGATAGGTTTTAAGATAAAACTCTTGCCAGTAATCAAGGGCCAGCAAGTAAAAGCGCTTATCAAAACCAATCTGCCAGCCGGCTCGCAAAGCCCGCCGGATCAATCGGCGCAAAATATAGCCTTGCATGACGTTGTCAGGAACAACACCATCGGCAATCATAAAGAAAGCGGCCCGAAAATGATCGGCCATTATCCGATACAAGCGCTGGTTGGGACCGGCATATTCTTTTTGGCTTTGTTTTATCCAGACCTCAATCACCGGCCAGAAAATCTCGGTTCGGTAATTGTCATCCTTACCTTGCAAAACCGCCGTGACTCTTTCCACCCCCATACCGGTATCGACATTTTTACTTGGCAGATCGACCAAAGACCCGTCAGCTTGGCGGTTATAGACCATAAAAACGTTGTTCCAGATCTCAACAAACCGATCATCACAACCCGGACCGCAGCCGGCCGATTTTAACAGTTTATCCGGGTTTGTGTCATAAAAAATCTCGGTATCCGGTCCGCACGGTCCGGTCTCGCCGACCGCCCACCAATTGTCTTTTTTACCCAAAAAGAAGATTCTTTCCTTGGTAATGCCAACTTCTTGCCAATGTTTGGCGGACTCACCATCCCGCGGGGCATCTTTATCACCGGCAAAACAGGTTACCCACAACCTTTCCGGTGGGATATTTAAAACTTGAGTTAAAAATTCATACGAAAAGACAATTGATTCCTTTTTAAAATAGTCGCCAAAGCTCCAGTTGCCAAGCATCTCAAAAAAAGTATGGTGGGTGGTATCGCCGACCTCCTCAATATCATCGGTTCTGACACACCTTTGGACATCAGCAATCCGACTGCCCAGCGGATGTTTGCCTTCTAAGAAAAATCGGGCCATCGGATGCATGCCGGAGTTGATAAACAAAGCGCTGGGATCATCTTCCGGCACAAGCGGAGCTGAAGGAACAATCGTATGTCCTTTTGATTTGAAAAAGTTAAGATACTTTTTAACCAATTCCCTTGAGGTAATCATATATGTATTATAACCGGCAAAGTGAATCCGGGCGGTTGTTTGCTGTCCTTAGCATAATCTTGACAACTAGCCAAGTCTTAGGACTTTTAAAAAAGATAGGTAAGCTTTGATCTATTTTGGGCGGTGTTAAATTTTGGCCAAGATTAATCGAACATAGTCGGACTTGAGCCGGTTATATTCTCGCCGGTTGCCGCCGGCCTGCTTGAACCAATCCTGCTTTAGTTTCTGATAAAGGCCGGCCTTCCTAGTATGAGATCTCAAATAATCGCGGAAGGTCAAGAGATTAGCATACTCGGGGCTATTTACATAAGTTAAATGAATGTGGACGTCTTTGTATTTTGTATCAGCAATCTTTGACAGAAAGATTCTATAATTAACCTCTTTATGAACATGGCTAAAGCCAAGCCGCTTGAGCTTGGTTACAGCCATCTGCTTGTCCTGCCAATCCGAGATGGCCACAAGAATATCTATAATCCCCTTACCGCCAAGGCCTTTAACCGCAGTGCTGCCAATATGATGGATCCTGGCTTGGAATAAGGCTTTTTTGATTTGAGCTCTTTGATTTTTAAAAATCGAGTCGAATTCTTGGCTGAAAGGTTTAATTATCATCAGTCTTATCATTTTGTTTCAGATAATCGCTTATTACCTTATTAACCAGTTTTTCAACCCGGCCTCCCGGCAAGTCTGCCATGGATATTCGGCCTGTTTCAAAGGAACTCCCAATGCCCGCATGCCAGGCGGCCGTTTGCTTTGCGTCGCTTTCAGAACGTTCCAGCTCCCCCATGCGTTTTCCAAGTTCTGGATTTAAATATTTAAATCTTCTCTCATATTCTTCAGGACTCAATTCTAGAAGTAAAAACTTATCCACCGCTGATTTAACTCTATCGTAAACCGTCCGTTTGGCTTGGTCTGACTCAGGATTAGATCTGTCTGATTGAACGTTGTTTTCGGGCGATTGGGGTGGCATGGCAGTAAATCTTATCTTAACCGTTAATTAACTTAAGCCTGTAAACATTGGTTTGCCTTTTAACAAAACCAAGTTTTAAATATAAATTATTAGCCGCAACGCGAGTCGGGTTGGAAGTTAGATCCAAATGCTCTAAGCTTAATCGTTTGGCTTGGTCAATTATAGTCAGAACCAAGGCTTTGCCTATGCCTTGTCTTCTATGCTTCATATCAACTACAACCCCCTCGATTAAGCCAATCTTAGCTTCTATCTTGTGGATGACAAACAAACTAGCTAAGCCCACCAGCTTTTGATTTACAACCGCTGCATATTGATACAGGTTCGGTTGGGACAGATATTTAACAAAGGAAGCTTGGGTGTGGTTGACGTCTTTGCCGGACAACTGCTTGATCAGGTCATTCACCTTGTCTATATCAAGTGATAAAAAACTCTGTTTGTCTAATAATTGAATCTTCATCATATTTAATATATCATCTTAAATTTATTTCTTCCATGTTTTCTGGCTGATACATCTTATTACCTGGTTAACAACCGCATCTTTCAGTTAAGATTGACTATTACCTAACTTAGAAACCAAAACCAAAGTAAAATCAAACCGAAAATTATCCTGTAAACAGCAAATGGAATAAAAGTGTGCCTTTTAATAAATTTCAATAAAAACTTAACCGTAAAATAGGCCGTCAAAAAAGCAATTATTAAAGCCGCAATCAAGAGTTTGAACTGGCCGGCTTCAAAGAAATGATGGTTTTTAACTAGGTCGAAACCAGCTGCCGAAACCATAACCGGCAATGCGGTTAAAAAAGAAAACTCGGTGGCAGTCTGCCGCGACAGGCCGGAAGCCATGCCACCTAAAATAGTCGCACCTGATCGGCTAGTGCCCGGAATCAAAGCCAAAACTTGCCACAAGCCAACTTTAAAGGCTTGCAGGTAAGTGACATCTTCTAATTTATTGATTCTTTCACTTGCAGAATGTTTATAAAAATACTCAAAGATCAAAAAGGCGATTCCTCCTAAGATAAACATAACCGCCACTACATAAACCGAAAACAAACCTTTAATATAACTGGAAAAAATAAAGCCGATCAAACCAACCGGCAAAAAGGCTATAAAAACCTTAAGCCAAAACAGGGCTTTTTTAAATGACAGCCTATTCTTATAAAACCATACTATCGCCAAGATAGCAGAAAGTTGGATTATCACTTCTAAAGCTTTAAGCGCTTGGGTTTGGGGCATATTCAAAAACTTTGCCACCACAATCATATGGCCAGTTGACGAGATTGGCACAAACTCGGTAATGCCTTCAACTACAGACAATATAAAAATGTTAATAAAATCCATAAGCTTTTAAGTTGTTTCCAGGCATTGGCCTAGACCTTTAAAAAACTTTACCTTAAGCTGATATCTTTTTAAATCTTGCCAACTAAATCCAAGCCCGGTTTTAAGGTTTTGGCACCGGGATGCCAACCGGCTGGGCAAACGTTGCCTTGGTGTCCTCGAACAAACATAGCTGCCTGCAACTTACGGATTAATTCAGTCGCACTTCGGCCGATATCGTTATCATGAACCTCATAAGCTTTAAGCTTCAAATCAGGATCGATAATAAAACTGCCACGCAAAGAGACTCCTTCGTCGGGAAGATAAGTCCCAAAGGTCTTAGCCAAAACCCCGGTTGGATCAGCCAACATCGGGAACTTAATCTTTTTGATGGCCGGCGATTGATCGTGCCAAGCTTTATGGACATAAACCGTGTCGGTACTGACACTGACGATTTCCGTGTTCATCTTCTCGAACTCTTTATAATGCAAGGCCAGCTCTTCCAGTTCCGTCGGGCAGACAAAAGTAAAGTCAGCTGGATAAAAGAAAATCACCAACCATTTGCCTACATAATCAGACAGTTTGATTTTCTTAATCTGTTCTTGGTGAAATACCTCAAACGGCCGGTTGAAAATTTCTAATTCTTTTAAGTTTTGGTTTATGTAAATCATATTGTTAACTCCCAAAAATTTTTAATTACCTTTCAGTATAAAACACAAGCCTTAACTTGTACAACCAGATTTGCGGCTGGTCTTAATCGTCAATCAATCAACAAAGTTGGCCTTTAGCCATTTGCGCATGAACAAGGCATGATTCTTTATGTTTCTAATTACCTTATCAGTAACCATATTTTCCTTAGCATACTTTATGATTAACCTGACCGACTCAATTTTACGGCCAAACCTTTCCATCCAAGGCAGTCTCGGAAAAAACCACAAATGAAATTCGTACTTACTATCCTCATTTTGAAACAAATATACACCCTCTATTGCCAACGCTTCTCTCATGCCTATCCTTATCTTCTGTAACAACTTAGCAAGCTTTTCAAGTTCCTCATCCGTAAAATCAGCAATCGATTTTACCTCTTTTCTGTTTAAAGCCAAGATAAAAAAATCCCGGAATAGGCATTTCCCAATCTTGGTGCAGATCCCAATGTTTGGTTTTTAAAATTTTGAATGCATCTGACATAAACAGCATATTAAACAAGAAACGAACTTATTCTTAAGTTTATCAAGGTGTAAATGTTAACTCAACCATAAAATGACTGGCTTGATCTTTAATTTTTCAAGTTGATCCTTGGGAATCAATGTTTGGGAAGTTGATTTTTGGATCGCTTGGCCTATTTTCTCACCGACCTTGGTTAAGGTTTGTTTAAACTCTTCTGAGCTGACTCGGGTTGGCTTATGGCTGGCAAATATTTCTATTTTAATTTGCCTTGTCTGGGGGTTAACATCCATCTCGGCTCGAACACCTAAGCTGACTTCCTCGCCCCACAATTTAACCGGAAAAGGTGTGCTGGTATCCATTAGCTGGTTATATTCTGATCTCACTTGCCGATTTTCCACTTCTACTCTATGTTTCCCTCCAGCAAATAACTGCTTCTTTAATGACCTATTAAGACCCTTGGCTACCAAACCGCCGATAACTTGATCATGGTTTTTGGCCTGGGGGATAAAAATAAGCTCAACTTTAAACTTATCTTCGCCTTCGTTGTTGGCAATCCCAACTCCATAAAAAATATCTGCTGTTGATATATCGCGTGGCTCTCGTGATTCAAGAGTTACCCTACCTTCTTTAGAGTTGCTTTTATACACAACAGGCTGGGGTAAGTCATCATAAAAATCAACATATGTATAAACATTCTCAATAAGAGGTGAGTCAATCTCTTTCAAGTCTGTTATTTTATCTGTCTGGGATACTGCTTTATCACTATCAGATACCACTTTAATACTGAATTTTTTATCGGTTAAATATTGCCATCTTTCTTGCAGCTCTGTTAATAAAGATTTCTGAACTGAAGTCGGTCGGCCATAAATTACCAATTTTATCCCATCTGGGGTTATCACCAATTTATGATAGACGCACTGTTTTTTGCCAACCACCATCTTGGAGTATTTACTATCGAACTCATCAGTATCTTGGCAGCCTACTCGTTGCAAAAAGGCTAATTCCATTTTCTTCATATCTTGTCTATGTATAAGAGAATCTACAAAAGGCGAATGATTTCCTCTTTGAGGATTCTTTCTGGGAAAGCCAAGGGTGTTGACATCGGGGACAAAAAAATATAACTGATCGTCTATCACTCTTAACTCGCAAGGTAGTGAATAACCGCCCAACTTTTCATCCCAAAAATAATCAAGTTGGTTTTTTCCATTTATCTGGCAATTGGTTTGCAATGACCGTTTTAAAAAGAAGCCAACTAACTTATCTAGCTCATCCGCATCATCAGCCTTTATTTGATTGACTATCTCTAAAAGCGACTGCCTTTTCTTGAGAGATTCGCTAGGTGGGATCATTTTCTTAAATTATTTTTTATCTCTTTTTCCATTTTATAAAAAATACTCTCGTCATCCTCCTGTGGCTACAACAGGAATGATTGCTGCAAAAAGTATCCTTCCGCTCCGTGGCTGGTAAAGAGATAAGCTGAGTCGTGTTACCTTTTACCATAAGCTATCTTATCTCTTTTCTGCAATAACCTCAATAAAACTGGCCATATAACTTTTGCCTGCCGACAAAGAGGGTAAAAAGGCTGTTGGTTGACTTATTTTTACAACCCGAAAGTTAGATAAAAATGACAATAAACTGCTTTGGCTAAAAAAGCGACGTTTGGTTCCATAAACATTCCTCATCTCATTCCCCAAATCTTGCCCCTTTTTACTTAAAGGGTCTTTATCAGACTTAACTTCGATAAATAAAAGCCCCCTGTTTCTTAAAATTTTATAGACTTGGTCAATTATTTTTCGGGTTGTTTGGTCGTCAAAATAATGCAGGCTTAAATTGGCAAAGATGACATCAAAAGAATTATCGGGTAACTCCAAGTTAGCTATATTTTGCCAAATGACGTTTATACGTTCCAAAAGCGAAAGCTTTTTGGCCTGTTTAGCCAAAGCATCAAGCGCCACCTCGGACCAGTCAAGAGCAGTTACTTTCAAGCCCTTACTGGCAAAATACAAAGAGTCTCGGCCGTTGCCGCAACCAAGATCAAGAATGGTTTTATAATCTCTTTCCGCCATGAGTTGATAAGCCATTTTGGCAAAGCGGGAGCTGTCCAAACACTTGGCCTCCTGCCACTTTTCATCCCATATTGTTTGCTGATTCATCAACTTAATTATAGCTTAGTAATTACAAGCCGGGCTTGTAAAACCCGACTTGTAATTTTTTAATCTAATAAAAGATGTTTAATATCCTCCAGTTCTCGCTGGTATTCCTTTCTTTCCATAACATATTGATGGTAATCTGATGGCCCTTGAAAATAATTCATTATTTCAGAAATGCTAAATGGTAAATCAGCTTTGCCTTCTAAATAAAAAGGGTAAGAGCTAAATCGGTAATCCTCGGGGCTCTCTACAATCCTAGCTGTTACCGGATTAAGATGAATATAACGACTTAAATGTGTTAAGTACTCATCGCTATCTACCAAAACTGCCTTAAACCTACCTTCAAAAACTCCGCCATGGTTTTTATTCTTTATATTAAAATATCGAGAAAAGGATGTTAGGCTCTTATGCATAAAAACGCGAATACCATTATCCTTTTCTTGTCGTATTAGTAAATGAATGTGAGTAGGCATAATGCAAAAAACTAAAATAGTTACTAAGCGATTATCGAAATTAAGCTTTACTTTATTTTTCTCCTTTAACCGCCGATAAAGAGAAAATTTTAAAGGGGGCTGGTTTAAAGCATAATAAGTCAAAATTTCTTTCATAAAACCGGCATTAAGAGCATCCTTAAAAATGGGCGTCTTCCACGTTATTCGACTAATAAGATGGTAATAATTATCTGTTTCAAATACTGTTTTCCTAATTGGCATATATTTTAAAGTAGCACCATAATTAGGTAAGCAAAATCACAAGTCGGGTTTTCCAAGCCCGGCTTGTGATTTTCGCCAGTTTTGTATTTTTTTGTGGTCGCCGGATAGCAAGACTTTTGGCACCTGCCAGCCTTTGTAATTGACCGGGCGGGTGTATTGGGGATAATCTAGAACCGGCTTGCCTTTTTCATCATATTCATTAAAAGATTCGTGTTCTAAGGATTCAGGTGTGGACATAAACCCAGGCAGTAATCGAGACAGCGCCTCGACCACAACCATAGCCGGCACCTCGCCGCCGTTTAAAACATAATCTCCAATCGATATCGCCTCGTCCACCAAATGCTCTCGTATCCTTTCGTCAAAACCTTCATACCGACCGACCAACAAAATCAGCCAATTATAACCGGTCAGCTCTTTAGCCTTTTGTTGGTTAAACCTCTCGCCTCGCGGCGATAACATAATCACTTTACCTAGGCCGCTTTCCTTTGATTTAATCGCTTGAATCGCTTTGTCGATCGGCTCAACCATCAAAACCATACCCGGCCCGCCACCAAAAGGCTTATCATCGACGGTTTTGTGTTTGTCAGTGGTGAAATCCCTCAAATTATGAAGATGCACCTTGACTATACCCTTATTGATTGCCTTTTTCAAAAGGCTCTCATCCAAAAAACCAGTAAAAATGTTAGGAAAGATGGTGATGATATGAAAACGCATAAGCTTAAATTCCTCCCATCTGCCACTTGATCATCTTTAAAGCCAGATCAAGAGTGCTCATTTGAAAATCAAAGTCTCGCTCAAGCTTGCGGTTACTTATGGCCAAGTACTGCTGCCTTGGCCGGGGATCAACCTTAAGATAGGCTTTGAATGATCCGGGCCTAATCCTATCACCATCAAAATCAAAGATCTTGGCTACCCGTCTGGCAAAATTATATGGGGAAATATAAGTAGAGCCGGTAACATGATAGAGGCCGGTAACTTGATTGGAAATGGCTTTGTTAATAATTTGAGCCATATCATCAATAAAGGTTGGCGTCACAATTGTATCTTTAAACAAAGATCTATCCTCTCGATTGCGCAGCCAATCAAGCACTTTGTGCAAAAAATCTTGCCTGCCGGCCGGCTCATCGGCATTTATGGGGAAAGCTATCCTGGCAATCATATAATTATTGTGTTTATCCTGAACCGCTTCCTCGGCCCATAACTTGGTCTGGCCGTACCACTCAATCGGTTTCGGCTGGTCGTCTTCAGTATATGGTGTTTTTTTAGCCCCATCAAAGACAAAATCAGTCGATATATGTATCAAATACTTATTAAAGTGGCTGGCCGCTTCGGCCATATTCTCGGTGCCAACTACATTGACTTTATAAACCAAGCCGCTTTTGTCACCGCTTTCTTGATAAGCGCGAGAAACATCAGTCATCGCTGCCAAATGGACAACTCCGATTATGTCGGAATGAGTTTTAAAAACCTCAAACACCTGGTCTTTATCAGTAATATCAACCCCTGATTTCAGGTCAAGATTGACAAACTCAAAATCATCGGCCAACAAACGCGTCAGGCGGGAACCAACCAATCCTGATAAACCGGTGCCAAGTATTTTAGGCTTCATCATTTACTTTGTTATAGGCTTTTGTGGAACTGGTAAGTTCAAACCCTCTCTTACCTTGGACCAATTGAAGGTTCGGCCATCCAGCAGGGGGTGGTCGTTAAATTTTAAGCGGGCTTCATTTTTGGAATCATAAAGGTGGCTGGGAAAGTTGATTAAATAAGTGCCATCAACAGCGGTGGTCAAAAAGCCATGAAGACAGTAAGGCGGTACCAAGACTAAGTAACTATTACTTGGATTCTCAAAACCATCGACTTTAAACAGATTTAACACGCCTTTGGTCGGCGAGCCGGGCCGATCATCATAAACCAAGATA
>JAJRVN010000025.1 GCA_024277325.1 Patescibacteria group bacterium
CAAGCAGGCCGCTGGCCGTGTGCCGGCATCGCCGACCTTGAAACAGATAACCTCAGCCTTACGCCCAACCCAGCCGGCCAAACCCTCTCCGGCCACCGCCGATATCGGCGATCTGAGCAAGATTCTAGTCCACAAGCTAAAAATCGATTGCGGCAGTTCGAACAATCCGAACGGTTGCGGTGTTATGATCCAGGCCGGTAACAGCCAAAGCCCAGACTTTTTACTTAATTGGCAGAATACGCGAGTGGGCGGGCTAATGGACCTATTAACCAAAAATGAAACCGAGGTAGTTATTAATATTGATTACCAGCAATGCCTTAACCGCCAAACCGATTTAAGTTGTACCGGTTGGTCGTCGGTACAGACTGTGCCTTACAAATTTATCATCAATAAAAGCTTGATCGCAGGCATGGCCAATAGTTATCTGCAAGATCCGCAGATCCGTCAGATGCTTGAACAGACGCTTAAGAACTATAATTTAAATCTGCAGTTGCCGGCACTGATTCCTTCGTTTACCTACAAGGATGGTGCTTTGGTG
Source organism: Patescibacteria group bacterium (assembly GCA_024277325.1). Lineage (GTDB taxonomy): Bacteria > Patescibacteriota > Microgenomatia > JAADGY01 > JAADGY01 > JAJRVN01. The sequence goes on from JAJRVN010000025.1 coordinate 539, forward strand.
GCCTCATATAACATCCCCAATAATCTGGACACCGACAACTTGATGTTTTTGGAAAAAGTTTCCGGGACGGTGACTTTGCAAATTAGCATATTGGACGACAATAATCAAGAAATAGATCACTTTAGCAAGGAAGTTTCTTTGGGTAGTGTTTTAGATCCTCTGGTAGCCAACAGGCCCTTTCAATTAAGTAAGACTTTTGAGGTTGATAAGCTGGTCGGCTTCATTTTGGCCCAGCTGAAAAACCAAAAAGCTAGTAAAGCCCGCGTCCAAGCTGTTTACAATTCCAACGCGGTTTGGAAAATGGCTGATAACAGCCGGCAGGCAGTGCCATACACGGCTACCTCCTTACCTTTTGAAATTGACTTGAAGCAGTATGCCGGCTCTGGTTTGGAGGAAATCCTGCCATTTATCGGCCTGAATACCTCTATCGAGGTTATTACGCAACCAAGTCTGCAGGTCGAGACCGATCTTGACCAAGGCCGGTTACTCATCCGAGTCGGCCAAGGCCGGTTTAAACTTAATTTGCAGAAACTAACAAAAGAGTTGATTCAGCAGAAAGTCACTGATAGGTTTGGTGATATCTCATCAAATCTAGTTGATGGTTTGATCAATCGAACCGATGTCGAGACATTGGTGGTCAAAGCTTTAGAACAAGGTCAGGCTAAGGTGACCGGTATAGTCAGGATGGATGTTGGCAGCAAAGAATATCAAGTTTCCAAGATAAAAACTGAGGGTTTGGTTATTCAAATGGAGCCTGTCAACCTTGATTTCAGCCTAGATGAACTTAATAGGCTGCTATCAAGTGGCCAGCCTCAAATTCGACTGACGGTTGATGTTTCTGGATCCGGCGATGTCAGCCTAGCCGGTTTATTGGATGCCTCTGGTAATCAGCAGTTAGCTGACATGGTTAAAACAATACAAGTTAATTATGGTTATGATTTAGCCAATATTCAATTTCATAGCCAACAAATTCTCGACCTTAATCAGTTGATGAGCCAGTTTAATATTAATTTAACCTCGGCAACGACAAATACCAGCTTTTTAGACCGCTTTTTAAATACCTATGCTGATGAAGGTAGCCAGATTAAAAATGCTAAGGTTAAGGTTATCAACCAAGCCGGCAAAGTTATCTTAACGGCTAAATCTGACCAGTATGGGCAAGTCAAGCTTCGCTTGCCGGTTGGCCAAGTTTACAAACTGGAAATATCGGCGCCGGGATACAAAACGGTTAAAACAGCTTATCAGCCGACCGCCGCGGCAGTGGTTTATGAAACAGCTTTAAAGCTAGAACCCGGAATTGGCAACCGACAAGTTAAGATAAGCCCCAAATTAAGAGCCTATATTTGGAGCTTTAAGCCCGGTTGGAATTTAGTCAGCTTGCCGTTATCAGCCAAACCATTAACCAGCCAAGATGTTTTAAGGCTTATTAATAAAGACCAAACCCAAGTTGACATGCTGGCTTATTTAAAAAATGACAGCTGGCAGATTGTCGGTGTGATGGGAGATGGCCAAAAATCGCTTAAGCTAGAACCGGGCCAAGCTTACTTTATCCATGCGCTTGAATTCAGCAGTTTAAAGTTGCCGGTTTTAGCCAAGCAATCCGGGTTGACGCTGAAATTAGCCAAAGGGCGCTGGTCAGCAGTGGCTTTGCCGGCTGAGCTAACTAATGCCTACCAAGCCTTATCCGAGATAAAATCAGATCAGGTGGAAATCAGCCGTTTCCAAACAAGCATCAATAGTTGGCAATCAGCGGTCAAGCACGAGATGGAATTGTTTGGCGTTAAGTTTCCGATTAAGCTAGGCGAAGGTTATTTGATTTTAGTCAAGGGGAAATAATGGCCAAGACTCAAACCAAACATAAAAAGTTAATACTTCAGTTACCCAAAGTGATCTTGTTACTGTTTGGCTTAATTTTGATGCTGTCGGCTGTTTTAACCGGCTCGAGGCTGCACCAGTTGAAAAGCCAAGCTTTAGAACCTATTACCCCGCGAGGTTTGGTTATCTCAAACTTGACATCAACCAGCGCTACGGTTTCTTGGTACACGCGAGTACCGGTCAATAGCTATATCGTGGTTAAAGATAGCCAAAACAAAACCTTTCCGGCTTTTATGGATGACAGGGTCAGCGACATCAATTCCGGCCGGTTTTACACCCATTATGTGACGGTGCGCGGTTTAAAATCTCAAGAAAACTATCAATTTGTCATTTATTCTGATGGCAGTCAGTTTAGATCGTACTTGGCCAAGCCTATGGAGTTTTCCACTTTGCCGGATAGCCAAACCCCGCCGCCTCCGCCTCAAAATATCTTTGGCCGGGTAGTCGATACTCTGGGCCAACCGGCCAATGACGTCATTTTGTATGCCTATCCGGGTACAGGCACGATTATTTCGGCCATAACCGATGACATCGGAGGATATGTCCTTAACCTGCGTTCCAGCCGCGACCTAACCACAGGCACCAGCTTGGTTAGCTTGGGAGATAAGATTAAGATGAGTGTCATCCAAGGAGAAGAAGCTAGGTCCGACATAGTGGTTGACTTAAACGAGGAAGGCTTGATACCGACGATTAAATTGGGCAAGAATTATGATTTTAGCATTAACTATCCGCCGGAAAACCAAACCGTTAACCAAAATGAGATCAAGATCGAAGGCACCGGCTCGGCCGGCAAAAAAATCAGGCTTAAATTAAAGTAATAAACACTTATAAACCAAACCGTTTTTTAGCTTTTGTCCAGTTTTGTCATTTAAGGACCGAGAGTTGCCGGCCTTTAGATTAAGTAGGGCATAATATATAGTATGGTAAGCAGTATTCGCAACTTTTGCATCATCGCCCATGTTGACCATGGCAAATCAACTTTGGCTGATAGATTATTGGAGTTAACCGGCAGCATTAAGCCGGGTAGCGGACAGCAGGTTTTAGACCGGCATCCGATCTCAAGGGAGCGGGGCATTACCATCAAGTTGGCGCCGGTTACCATGACTTATAAACTTGACGGCCAAGAGTATAAACTAAACTTAATTGATACTCCCGGTCATGTTGATTTTTCTTATGAAGTTGACAGAACACTGTCAAGCGTTGAAGGAGCGGTTCTTTTGGTTGATGCAACCCAGGGGGTTCAGGCCCAGACTTTAAATTATTGGCAGAAAGCCAAGAAGCTAGGCTTAGTCATTATCCCGGCCATAAATAAAATAGACTTGGATTCAGCCCAAGTTGAGGAAACCTTACTGGAAATGGTGGAGCTATTTGATTTTGCCGATGCTGACATTCTTAAGATTTCGGCCAAGACCGGCCTAGGGGTTGATAAGGTTGTCCAAGCTATTATCGATAAGGTGCCGCCCCCTATAAGCCGCCGCCAACGCTTGCGAGCGATTATCTTTGATTCCTATTATGATGAATACCAGGGGGTTGTTGCTGGAGTGAGGTTATTATCCGGCCGGTTGCAAACCGGCAAAAGGATTGCCTTTTATCATAGCCAAGCCAGCAGTACAGTTAAGGAAACAGGCTATTTTAAAACGGTTGGCTTATTACCTCAAGCTCAACTAACTAGCGGTGAGATAGGCTACCTGGTTACGGGATTAAAAGATATAAGCCAAGTTAAAGTTGGCGATACTGTTTACTACCCAGATCAGCCGACAGAGCCGGAGGCCGGCTTTAAAAGGCCGTCGGCCATGGTTTTTGCCAGTTTTTACCCTGTTGAGAACAGTCAGTTTGATAAATTGAAGCTGGCTATGTCAAAACTAAGCCTTAATGATTCGGCGCTGAAGTGGCATGTTGAGCAGTCGAGCGTTTTAGGGGGCGGTATCAGGTGTGGTTTTTTGGGTTTGTTGCATACGCAGATTACTCGAGAGCGCCTTGAACGCGATTACGGTTTAAATCTAGTGGTGACTATGCCGTCGGTCAAGTATGAATATAAGCTAAAGCACAAACAAGAAAGGGTTCAGGTAGAGTCGGCCGGATTGATACCTGAGCCCCACCTTATAGATAAAATTTATGAGCCGGTGATTCAGTTTGATTTGTTTACCCAGTCGAATTATTACGGCGCTGTTTTGTCGTTATTGATGAACAACCGAGGTGTGGTTGATGGCGTTTATTACTTCGGCCACAGAGTAAGAATTTCAGGCAAACTGCCTTTGGCAGAGCTAATAGCCGACTTTTATCAAAAGTTAGAAACGATAACTTCGGGCTATGTCTCTTTTGATTGGCGGATGTCCGGTTGGCAACCTGGAGATCTAAGCAAAGTCGAGCTATTGGTGAACGGCAAACCGATAGAGGGCTTGGTTTTTCTTTTTGCTAAGGATAGGGCGGTTATCAAGGCCAGAAGCTTGGCTGCCAAGTTGAAAAGGCTGATCCCCAGACAACAATTTGAAGTCGTCATTCAGGCCAGGGTAAGTGGTAAGATCATGGTCAAGGAACGGATAGCTCCGTTTCGCAAGGATGTAACAGCCAAGCTTTATGGCGGAGATCAGACTAGAAAAGATAAGTTATTGTCCAAACAAAAAAAGGGCAAAAAGAAGATGAAGCAAATAGGTAAGATTTACATGCCCCAGCAAGCCTTTTTTGACCTATACAAACAAGCTAACCAATAAATTCAGATAGTACAAAGAAGCGATGATTAGCGGGTTGATGATAATAAAAACCAAGGATTGGTTATTAAACCAAGGTAACAGAGCCAAGATGAAGATAATTAAGCTATATTCCTGGAGAAAATAACTTATCTCCTGGCCGGTTTCTTCTGAGAAAAAAAGCAGCAGAATTTTACTGCCATCGAGCGGATATATCGGTAACAAGTTAAAAAAGGCCAAGACTAAATTAACCAGAATAAACGGAGCCAAAAAGCCGGAAACGACAAAGCTTTGGCCGGCCGGCACTATGATAATTAGAAGGGTGGCTGCCACAGCGGCGACCAGGTTGATACTTGGGCCGGCTAAGGCGATCAAGGCAGTGTCTAACCTGGGATTTTTCAAGTTAAATTCATCGATAGGCACCGGCTTGCCCCAGCCAAAGCCAACTACGACCAAAAGCAAGGTGCCAAGTCTATCAAGGTGAGCTAAGGGGTTTAAGGTTAAGCGGTTATGGGATCTTGGGGTGGGGTCGCCTTTATAATCAGCTACCCAAGCATGGGCGAATTCATGGATGGTTATGGCCATGACGATAGCCACCAAGGTTAAGACGCCTGACACGGGAGAAGATAAAATATAGCTTAGAAGCGAGTGATTAACCAATTGACTGACCATAGGATTATTATACAGTTTAAGTTGGAAAAGTTCATAAAATGGCAAGGTGGAAAATGATTTGGTTTGAGCATGGGCTTAATTTTGAAATAATGACTTGCTTTAATTTCGATAATTTCGACCAATTAAACAAAAACTAAAATCAAAGAAAATCTTTTCCAGTTTTAGGTTAAAATAATAAGTATGCCTACAAAATACAAGTTGGTTTTTTTTGGTTCTCCTCGGCCGGCAGCTGAAGTTCTCAAGTATTTAAGCTTAAAATTCCAACCTGTCATGGCGGTTAGCCAGCCTGACAGACCGGTTGGCCGGGAAAAGACCCCACAGCCAACGCCGGTAACATTAATGGCTGAAAAACTAAGTGTTTTAATCCTCAAACCGCTTAGAGTTACTGATATTTATTCTAAATTAGAAAAAATAGTAGATAACAATACATTTGGCTTTTTATATGCTTACGGCCAGATCATACCCAAAGAGATATTAAGCTTATTTCCTAGGGGGGTCATCAACCTGCATCCATCCTTATTGCCCAAGTATCGCGGAGCTTCGCCGATTCGCCAAGCCATTATTGACGGCCGAAAACAAACAGGCTTTAGTCTAATGTTGATGGATGACAAAATGGACCATGGCCCGATTATTTACCAGCGCCAAGTGCGGATTTTGCCCTTAGATACTCGATCTAGCTTATGGCAGAGAATTACCCAAGAAGCTTGTCAAGTTGTTAACCGGGTGGTTTTTGATTATTTATTCGGCAAGATAGATCCTCAACCTCAAGATCCTCGCTTAGCCAGTTATACAAAAATATTTAGGCGGCAGGATGGCTTAGTAAACTGGAATTGGCCGGTAGCAAAAATAGAAAGATTTATTCGCGCCATGCGACCGTGGCCGGCAGCCTTTACTTGGGTGATTATTAAAGATAGAAAGCTTAGGCTCAAACTTTTAAGGGCAAAGTTAAACCGGGGATTATTGGATATAGAAACTGTTCAATTGGAAGGCAAAAAGCCATCTGCATTCAGCCAATTTAAAACGGCTTATTATCCATTTGTTTTTATCGGTCAAAATGAAAGCCAGTATCAACCTTAAAATTTTAATCGCGACCAGCTTGGGCTTGTTTTTAACGGCGCTTTTGGTTTTTGGTGTCATAACCTTGGTTGACAGCATGGATCGCTCAAATGATTTTAAGCCCTTGGTTATGAATATAGAGCCAACCGCTAAAGTCAAGCCACCCCAGTCCAAATTTAAGTATCATTGGAGCTTGCAACCCAAATACAACTTTGACAGCTTGACCGCCAAATCATATTTGTTGGTCAAGGTTGATGATTTTTTATCTGATAAGCCTAACTTTCGTATCTTGGCCCAGCGGGAGATCTATAAGCCTCGGTCGATTGCCTCATTGACTAAAATAATGACAGCCTTAATTGTGTTGTCTGAATATGATCTAAATAATGAGATCATCATTACTGATGAGGTCAGCCAGATAGGTGAGGCCAGCATGCACCTCAAGACAGGGGAGATTTATACAGTTAAAGAGCTTTTGTGGGGCATGTTGCTTTTATCGGCCAATGACGCCTCGGAAGCTTTAGCCAGAAACTATCCAGCCGGCCGAATTGCCTTTATCCAGGCGATGAATGATTATGCCACCGAATTAAACTTAAGTCGAACCCACTTCGTTAACCCGTCCGGCTTGGACGAGGATGATGGCGGTTATAATCGGTCAACGGCTTTGGATTTGGTGGTGTTAGGTTGGCGAGCTTACTACAAATTCCCTCTTTTCAGGCAAATAGTTGGTCAGCACAGCTATCGGTTGCGTTCCAAACTTCATCCGGATAAGTTGTTGATAAACAAAATGGGATTGGACAAAACCTATCCCGGCATCATCGGCATTAAAGCCGGCAACAGTGGATCAGCAGGATTAACCGTAGTGGAGTTGTTGAAGAAAGGTAATGATTATTATATAGTGGTTTTACTGGATTCTCTTCATCCCCAGAAAGAAGTCAAGCAGATATTTGATACTGTATTTGACAAAAGCGACAATTAAGTTAATTTAACTGCGCCGGATTTATACTGCCTCAAGCACTTGGTGCAGAGGCGGACCTGAACCTTTTGGCCGTTTATCTGGCCGGTCACAGAGTGCAGATTGGGTTTTGACCATTTGCTGGTTCGTTGCTTTGAATGGGACACTTTTAAGATATGCTGACTGCTTTTACTGCAGATATAACATTTTTTAGCCATGTATCTCCTTTCTCCTTCTTATATTGTTTAAGTTTGATGATTAACTTTGAATCTTCTTGTAGATTATAACAAATGCTTTTGCTTAAGCTTGGTTAAAAGCAAGCTACAGCCGAAGCTTAAATAATTTATTAATTAAAACTATTGGATAACTACGACTCCTAAAAACTAATTTAAGTGGACCTGGTGGGACTTGAACCCACGACCTTCCGCATGCCATGCGGACGCTCTAGCCAACTGAGCTACAGGCCCAAACCAAGTTAATCAACTTGTTTATTTTAATTTTTTAACTTCTTTGTGAACAGTGTGCTGCCGGCAGGTACGGCAGTACTTTTTAATCTCCAGTTTGGTTGAAGTATTAATCCTGTTTCTTTGGCTTACATAGTTAAACCGATTGCATTTGGTGCACTTCAAACCGACGATGATGCGATTGCCCTTTTTTGCCATAGACTTACATATTATACCTAAAAAGTCATTTTTGTCTTCTTTTAATTTTGAGCCGAGGAGCGGACTTGAACCGCCGACCTCACCCTTACCAAGGGTGTGCTCTGCCAGCTGAGCTACCTCGGCAGATAACTTAAAATTACAAAGCTATTATAGCAAGGTTGGAACTTTTGGTGACAAATTCTAACCTATAAGTTTCAAATGAACCCTAAACATCCAATTATAAATTGTAAATTTACATCCCAGGACATGGCTATCTTTCTAAACTTGGGGAATAGCCGTCTTACCGGACTCGATCCGGAAGTTCCTCGGTTTGTGTACCCATAAAAGACCCTGATTTTCATCAGGATGACGGGTGGCAGGCGGTGTTGTTTGTATCTTGTATCTTTTTTAAAATAAATCAGGGCTTTATAAACCTGACAAACTTTCTACTTCATGAACTTTCTAACTTAACTTAAATATAGTGAGCCACCTGTCGGATTTGAACCGACGACCTACCGCTTACAAGGCGGTTGCTCTACCCCTGAGCTAAGGTGGC
>JAJRVN010000026.1 GCA_024277325.1 Patescibacteria group bacterium
GGGCGAGTACCAATATTTTTTGGGCATAGGCTTGCCACCAAAAGAATCTAAGTTTTTTTCTGGCTTAAAGAGGTTTTATCATGATAAAGGCCGATTAACCAGTCCGCCTCACATAACTCTGAAACCGCCTTTTTGGTATCCCAACCAACTGGCCTTGATTAACAAGCTTAAGGTTTGGAGCAGTACACGCTTGGTTTTTGAGCTAGTTTTGTCTAAAGTTGGTTCCTTTAAGCACAAAAAATATGGCACGGTTTTTTTAATTCCCAACTCAGAAGAGAAATTAAAACTATTGGAATCAAGCTTGACCCACTCAATTGCTTTCTTGCCCAGAAACAGCAGTTTCTACCCACACTTAACAATAGCTAATAGAATAGACTTAAATAGATTACCAGAGGTTAAAAGTCAGATTAAGAGCCTTAATCTTAAGCTAAAACTTCAAGTCGACAAGGTTGTCCTTTATCGTCGGCAATCAAGATCACCCTGGCAGCCTTTTTTGTTTTTTAATTTTAAAGAAAGGGTTTAGAGGCCTGAGCGGGATTTGCACCCGCGTAAACGGTTTTGCAGACCGTTACCTAGCTCCTCGGTCATCAGGCCAAAGCAAATAAATTGTTAACTTAAATGAAATCAAATTCATAGCGATTACACTATATTATAAATGACATAAGCTTTATCAGCATCATTTTGATAATTTTTAGCCGATTAGGATTGTATTATTTATTTGGTTTTTATGTTGACACCGTTTATTTTTTTATACCGGCGGTGTTTATTTTTTTCAATTTTGGCCACAATCTCTTTTTCCAAATTTATGTTGAGGATAGCGGCCAAGCCCAACAAGTAGATAACAACATCTGCTAATTCTTCTCCCAGATTTGGTAATTTTTTTCTATAAGCCTCGAAAGCCTCGGCCAGTTCGCCATAAATTAAACCAAATTCCAAGTTGACATCATCGGTATTAAAGCCCTTGGCGATTTTATTGTTTAAAATGTCTTGTTGGAGTTTGTTCAGATTAATCATTATTAGATTAATAAAAAAGCTATTTTTAATTTGATATTAACATAGTTAATGATTTTTTGTTGCCGGGCAGGGATTCGAACCCCAAATAACTGGTCCAGAGCCAGTCGTGATACCATTTCACCACCCGGCATTGATATCAGACTATCTATTTTAAACCGTCTTGGCAAAGATGAGCAAGCCGGCTACAAAAATTCCGATAATAAATATATCAATAACCAACAACCATTGGCTAAGGGTATTTTTATGTAATATAACTTTGATTAAGCCAATAATAAACCAGTTAAACAAACTGATACCGGCCAAAAAGAGCATAAGCTGGAGTTTGTTGGTGGTTTGGCCCATAAAAATTAAGAAATTGGGCAGAATAAAAGCCAAGCTTAAAATCAAGCTGAACTTAAGGAATAAATTGATTAAAAGGACAAGAATCATAAAAAAAGCTAATAAATCATGGCTTCTAAGGCTTTGATTCTATCTTCTACCGGTGGATGAGTGGCAAATAACTTCATTATAAAATTTGACTTACCGGCAAAGGGTGAAGCGATGAAGAAATGGGCGGTATTAAGCGAGGCTTGTTTAACGGTTGGCATCTGGCTTATCTTTATCAAGGCATTAATGAGAGATTGGGGTTGCTTGGTGACTTTGGCCGAAAAGCTATCAGCCAGATATTCACGACTTCTGGAGACCGCCAACTGTAAAAGTTGAGCGATAATAGGAGCTAAAACAATAAAAGCGATGCCGATAATCTGCAGGATGGCGTTGGTTTCTCGATTATTATCATTTCTTCGACCGCCGTAGAGATAACTCCGAGTGACAAAATTGAGGAATAAAGTAAAAATGCCGATGCTAATGCTGATGAAGGTCATTAACCTGATATCATAGTTAACGATATGGCCGAATTCATGACCGATGACCGCTTCCAACTCGCTTTTGTTTAAACTTTGAGCCAGGCCTTCAGTGACTAATACAGAAGCATGTTGAGGATCGCGGCCGGTTGCCATGGCATTAAGCCCGGCAGAAGGAATGATGTAAACTTTTGGTTTGGGCATGCCTGTGGCTATGGCGATGTTATCTACGGCTTGAACCACGGTTGGGTAGCGGTTAGGGTCTATAGGCTTGGCTCGAAAGCTTAAGATGACCAATTGATCACCTTTATAGTAGTTTATCAAGGTGCTAAATGTGGCAACGATGCCGGCTAAGATCAAGCTATAAACGCCGTAATCAAACAGATTAAGAATCAAGTAGATACCGCCGATAATAAACAGGTTGAAAAAGATAATTACCAGCCAGCTTTTTCTTTTGTTGGCATCAACCGATTCGTAAACATTCTGCATCGTTACCTTATAAACTTAAATAACGGTTTATTTAAGGTTGACCTTGGGAGTCTTGGTTTCTTCTTGGCTAACCTCAAGGTGAGCTCCGGTTTCAGGCGTACTTAAGCCGGCGACGGTTTTAAAACCAAACATTTTAGCCACGAGCATGGTTGGAAAGGTTAGGATTTTTGTGTTGTAATCGGCGGATAAATCAATTAACAACCTTCTAGCATACATAACTTTGTCAGCTGTATCCCTTAAATCGTCCATAAGCTTGGCCACGGTTTCGTTAGCCTTAAATTGAGGATTGCTTTCCCACAAAGCAAACATCGGTTTGAAGGCGTTGCCTAATTTGTCTGAAGCTTTGATAATTTCGTCAAGATTATTTTTTTCCAAAGCTTGGGCCGCCATATTGCGAGCTGCGGTCAGCTTGCTGTAAACATCCTTTTCGTGCTCCATGTAGCCCTTGGTGGCCTCGATCAGATTGGGAATGAGGTTGGCCTGCCTTTTTAGCTGGTTACCAATTTCTTGAATCGAGGCTTTAATCCTAACCTTAAGCGTGATTAAACTGTTGTAAGTTAGAACCAAATACAGAATGACTATAACAATCGGGATAATTAAGGCTGTTGCTAACATATAAGATCTCCTTGTCTAAATTTATACTAAAAACTAATTTAATTGTAGCATATTTTGATCTATACAGTCAGGGATTTTCTCTTTAGCTACCGGAATAAAATAAAAGTTTAAAGCGATAGCCTTGCTTTTAACCTGTCTAATGTAAAATTAAGTTAGATATGCAGTTTGTCTGGTTGATTATTATCGGAGTTTCTTTTTTGGTCGTAGGCCTTGTTTTGGTTAAGTATATAGAAAAAAGGTTTAAAACCATATCTCAAGAAGCTTTGTCTTTAAGCTTAAAAAATATCATCAGCTTGGCCAAAGAAGAGCTAAGCCACAAGCAGGACCAGGCCGACCAGCAGTTGCATCATGACAAAGAAATGATAAGCCAATTGGTAAAACAGATCGAGAAACAACTTAACCAAACCAAGCAAGAACTGGCCCAGTTAAGCAAACAGACCTCGACTCAGTTTGGCGCTTTAAGCCAGAGCTTGCACGAACATCGACGCTTAGCTGCTGAACTGAAAGTTTCTACAGATGAATTAAAGAAGTTGTTGTCCAATAATCAGCGCCTTGGCGCTTGGGGCGAGAGAATCGCTGAAGATATTTTGAAAGCGGCCGGCTTGCAAAAAGGTATTCATTATGATATTCAAGCGGTTTCTAGCCTCGGCCGGCCGGATATAGTTTTTAAATTGCCGGACAACAAAGTGGTTAACATTGATGTTAAGTTCCCTTTTAAACATCTGCAAGCTTGGTTGCAGACAGACTCGCCTGAAGATAAGAGTAAGTATTTAAAGAAGTTCAGGGAAGAGGTTAGGGCTAAAATCAGAGAGATAAAAAATCGGGGTTATGTTGATCCGGACAAGGGAACTTTGGATTATGCCATTTTGTTTATTCCCAATGAGATGGTCTTTGGCTTTATCAATGAAAAATTTGGCGAAGTAATAGACGAAGCTATGGCTAATAAAATTATTTTAGCCTCCCCATTCACCTTATATGCTGTTGCCAGGATTATTTTTGAGTCATACCGCAATTTTTATTATGCCAACAACCTGAAACAAATCGTTTCGTTGATAAACGACTTTAGCCTCCAATGGCGCCGGTTTAAGGGCGAATTTGACGACCTTTACCATATGTTTACCAAAGTATCTGATAATTTTGACAAGATCAGAGATACTCGTTATCGGCTTATGGATGGTAAAATTGCCAAGATTCAAGCTTACCAGCAGAAACAGTTAAGCGATGAGATTAAAGCAGATAAAGATAAACTTAAAGCCGGCAAGTAAGGAAGAAAGTTGCAATTTAATCAATGGCGTTTATTATGTCAAGGTGGTGGCTACGGCGATTAAAGGCCGGGCTAATCGGCGGCTTTTACAAGTTTTAAGCCGATACTTAAATGTTAAAACCTCTAAGTTGGTGATTCTTAAAGGGGAAACTGATAAACATAAAACCATTGGTATAATTTTGGAGTAAAAATGATTAAAACTAACTATAAAACTTTAATAATTGGCCGGTTCGATCCGGAAATTATGCTAAAAGGCAAATATGTCCGTCGGCAGATGCAAACAGCGGTGGTTAAAAACCTCAATCAGCGCCTCACACAAGCCGGCTTAAAGGTTAAGGCCAAGCTAGGTTGGGATAAATTTAGACTGGAGCTTGATTGGACAGAGGTTGACAAAGTTAAGTCGGCGATCAAAGTTATAAGCCGAACTTTTGGCGTTGGCAAGATTTTTTTGGGCCGGAACTTTAATCTTGGTTCCTTAGATGATTTAGACAAGCTTGTCTTTAATTATTGGCAGGCTAAGGTTAAGGATAAAACCTATGGAGTCAGAGTCAAAACAATCAACGATCTTAAGATCGACAGAGCCGGCTTGGAGGCTCGTTTGGGTGGACTGCTTTATCCTTTGGCTGAAAAAGTCGATTTAAACAAGCCCCAAGTTTGGGTCAGGCTTTGGCTGGCCAAAAACCAGGTCTATTTTATCGACAAGATTTTTTCCGGCGTTGGCGGCTACCCCTTAGCCTTTAACCAAAGGGCTTTGGCTCTTTTTTCTGGCGGCATCGACTCTCCGGTAGCTAGCTGGTTGGCGGCTCGAAAAGGCTTAAAGCTTGATTTTTTTCTTTTATCCCAAGGCGGTTGCCGGCAGCAAAGCCAAGTTGAGTCGGTTGTTCGCACGCTTTACAAAGACTGGCTTTATCCGACCAAATCAAGCCTGTTTATTGTTGATGACCCGGGCATATTGGCCGTTTTAAAAACTAAATTAAAACCGCGCTGGCGGAGCTTGGTTTTTAAGTATGTTTTGTATACAGCGGCGGTTTGGTTGGGGCGCCAGGTTGGTATAGGTCTTTATGTTACCGGTGAGTCGTTAAACCAAGTTTCAAGCCAGACTCCGGACAATCTCATGGCTTTAAATACAGCGTGCCAAACCAACTTGGTCGAAACCTTAGGCTTTAACAATTGCTTGTTTATCAGACCATTAATTGGCTGGACCAAGCAGGAAATAAAGCAAAGAGCTTCCCGGATAGGTAGCTTGGCGGCTTCCGAACGGGTTTTTGAATACTGCGGCGTGGTCAATCAGCCAAGCGTTACCCAGACTTCATTTAGCCGATTTAACCAGCAACTGGAATTGATCAATAATGAATTGACTGCATGGTTAAAAACTCTCAAATATCAGAAAGTTAGCTTAAATTAAGCCAACGAAGCTTCATGATGGCAATCCACAAAACAGAAATATTCATTAAGGCCAGGCTAAGCCAGGCGGGTTTTAATCAAGTGGTTATTATCAAGCCTAAGTTGCCTGTCGGTTTTGAGTTGGTCTATAACCAGTCGATGCGGCAGGGGCGTTATGGTCAGATGGGGTTTTTGTTAGCCCAAGCTGAGTTTAAAACCGATCCAAGCCGGCAGGGCAAGTATAAAAGCTTAATATTAGCCTCCGCCGCCTATTACCGCCCCAAAATCAAGCTAACTGACATCGATGTTTCTCTTTACAGCCAAAGCCAGGATTATCATAAAGTTCTGATGGCTAAGCTTCGACCGGTGGTCAAAGAATTAAAGCAGGCTTATCCCGGCCATGACTGGCTGGCAAGCGCGGATTGGTAGGGTTTGGCTGAAAAGCCTGTCAGTTTGGCCGGCGGTTTGGCTTTTTTAGGCCGACACCATTTATTGATTCAGCCTGATGCCGGCAGTTATTTTTTCATAGCCTCCATCTTAACCAGTTTGCCTTTAGAGGCTGATAAGGTTGCCGATCAACCGCTTAAACCGACTTGCCAAAGTTGTTTAAAATGCTCGCAAATTTGTCCAACCAAGGCAATACAAGGTCGGTTTTTCTTAGCCGATAGATGCTCAGCCTATTTGACGGTCGAGCATAAAGGTCCGATACCAGTCAAATTAAGGAGAAAACTGGGTAATCAGCTATTGGGTTGTGATCTATGCCAGCAAGTTTGTCCCCACAATCAAAGGTTGAAGGCCGGTTTAATGCCTCGGTTTTTAAAAACAAGCTCTTTTTTGGTCGGTTTGAATTTAAGGCGGGTTTTGCTGATTAAAACCGTCGAGCAGTTTAGCCAAATATTTAAGGGGACGGCATTTATGCGGGCCGGTTGGCAAAACATTATCCGCAACGCTTGCTATATTACTGCCAATCAAAACCGCCATGGTTTGGTACCGGTTTTAAAAGAATGGCGAGATCATGATGATTCGGTTATTAGCCAAGCGGCCGGATGGGCGATTAAAGAAATACTGGGCTGATGACTTGTTAAGGCAGATTAGCGAAAGCCAGCAAGCTTAAAAATTTATCGTCTTGAAATTTGGCTGAATTGTTTTAAAATAAATAATGTTTCTAGGTTTAGTTTTAGCGGGTAGTTTAACAAATGATCAAACTTAAGCAAATAAGTAAAAGTTTTGGTTCGTTCAAAGCCTTGGATAAGGTCAGTTTTTCTCTGCGCCAAGGCGTAATTACGGCTTTTTTAGGAGTTAACGGCGCCGGCAAGACCACGACCATGAGGATAATAAATGGCATTTTAGACGCTGATTCAGGCCAAGTGAAGGTAGACAGTTACGATCCTCACAAACAGCCATTGAAGGTCAGGCAAATAGTTGGCTATTTACCGGAAAATAACCCTTTATATACCAACTTGGAAGTGGTTGAGTATTTAGCCTTGGTGGCCAAACTTCACCATGTCTCGGATTTCCCGGCCGGCCAGAAAGCATTGTTTGCCAAGATGGGGATTGATAAAGTTTGGCAACGGCACATAGATGAGTTGTCCAAAGGCTATCGCCAAAGGGTTGGTTTAACCGCTGCATTGATTCATAGACCGAAAGTGTTAATTTTGGACGAGCCCTTATCTGGTTTGGACCCGGTTCAAAAAGGCGAGATAATTGGTTTACTCAAGCAGATAGGCAAAAAAACCACGGTTTTATTCTCAACCCATGTTTTGGCCGAGGTTAAAGATTTATGCGATGACGTCATCATTATCAATAAGGGCAAGATAGTTTACCAAGACCACCTTGACTCCCGCAAAGGCCAATACCTGAAATTACTGGTTAAGTTTGCCGGAACCAAATCAAAAATCAACGGTTTAATTAAGGCTAAGCCTCAGATTAAACTAGTTTCATTAGCTAGTTTAAAACCAGGCTTATGGCAAGCCGATTTTCAAATACTGGGATCAAAAAAACAGCAGGACTCTCTTTTGAGGTTTTTATCCGCCGGCTTGGCCGACAGCGGCATTATTCTAGAATTTAGGCCGGAATCTGAGAGTTTATCAGACTTATTTTATCGTTTGACTAAAAATGAAGTTTAAACGACCTAACCCAACCATAGGCGGCTTGATTTACAAAGACCTGAAGCTGATGTTGCTTAATGCCAGCGGTTGGTTGACGATAGCGGTTTTTAACCTGGTTGTAGTTTGGCTTTTCAGCCAAAACTTCTTTCTGGTTGGTCAATCGGAGCTGACCCCGTTGTTTTCCTTGGTTAAGTGGGGCTTTATTATTTTGGCTTCGGCTTTGAGCATGCGGGCTTTTGCTGACGAGAGAGCCAAGCAAACCATCGAGCTGTTATTATCGTGGCCGGTCAGTCCTTGGCAAATAGTTATGTCTAAATTTATCGCCGGCCTGACGGTCTATTTTAGTTTGGTTCTAAGCCTTTTGCCGGTTATGGTTTTGGTTTCTTTTTTAGGCCCGGTTGATGCCGGTCAAGTTGTGTCTTTCATAATCGGCAGCTTGGCCCTTTTTAGCCTCTATTATGCTTACAGCTTATTTGTGTCTTTGTACTTTAAAAACATTGTTGCCAGCTTTTTATTTAGCCTTTTTAGTCTGTTTGTTTGGTATTTGAGCGGAACCGCTTTTGTTTCTGATCGTTTGCCGGTACAGTTATCGACCTTGTTGGCATCGGTCAGCATAGATAGTTATTACCAAACTTTCTTAATCGGTGTGCCCTCATTGGCCGCCGTAGTTTTTTTTACCAGCTTCGTTTTTTTGTTTTTAAGATTAAGCGTTATCAGATTGATTAAAAAAGACCAGGTTTTATGAGGTTAACCAACAAACGTATAACCAAACTAGGATCAAGCCTAAAGCCGATGTTGAGCCAGATGAAGCCCGGCCGGCGATTTAGCGGAGCTTTATTGGTGGCCAGCATTATTTTGATTAATTTATTGGTTGCTAGATTTGGTTTGGTCAGTTTCGACTTGACTAAAGACCAGCGTTACAGCTTATCACCGCCGGCTAAAGAAATTCTTAGCCAGCTGCCGGATCAAGTTACAGTTAAGGTTTACATATCCTCAAACATTCCGGCCAAGTTTAATCCGGTCAAAAATTATGTTCTCACCACGCTTTTGAATATGCAAAGACAGTCCCGCCAGCGATTGAGGGTTGAGGTTTATGACCCTGATAAAGACCCGGATAAAGCTCAAGAAGCTAGAGATTATCAATTGCCACAAGCTGATTTTTCGGTGATAGAAAAAGACCAATTCCAGGTCAAACGGGGTTATTTTGGCTTGGTTATTCTATTTACCGACAGGAGTGAGACGATCCCTTTTTTCGGTCAGATCGATTCATTTGAATATGAGTTTATCCGTCGTTTGTTAAAGTTGACAGCTTCAACCGAACCTAAGCTGTATCTTTCTACCGGTAGCGGTGAAGATTGGCAGTCGGCCAATACCTTTTATCAAGAGCTTGGTAAGAGCTATAATCTGGTTAGGTTGGATTTGGCAACTGATAATTTAACCGAAGTGGTTGATAACAAAACTCAGGCGATTCTGGTTTATAACCCTCAGAATAAAATCGACGATAAAGTCGTTAGTCAATTGAAGGCTTGGTGGCAGACCGGCGGCAAAAACGTGATCCTTTTCTTGGATGGCATGACGATGGATGACAAATTCCAGCCGAGGTTTAATTTTGATAAATATAGCAAGTTATTGTCCCTTTTTAATTTGAAGATGAAGCCCCAATTGGTTCTAAGCCGACAAGGTGAGGTCATACCGATGCAGGCTAACAATCTACCTTTCCCGGTGTTTCGTTATTACGGTTTTTGGTTGAAAGCAACCATAAAAGATGTCAACCAAGATCTGGCTTGGTATAAAGATTTGGTTGGAACGGTTTGGCCATGGACGGCGGCCTTAACTTATCCTATTGATAACAAAGATTATCGGTCCATTATTGAGTTTAAAGGTGTCAACTTGATAGATTGTCCCTGCAGCCTTCAGCCAGAGGCGGTTGGCTTTGATCCAAAGCAAGCCAAAACAGTGACAACCGGCTTGATTTATTTGCCAGAGACAGACAAAGAAGGTAAATTTATCGCAGTTGCTGATGCTGATTTTGTCAGCGACAATATGCTTAACCGTTATCCTCAGAACCTGAAAGCCGCCCTTGACAGTGTTGATCAGCTAGCTTTTGATGAGCGTTTGGCTAGATTAAGATCTCGAATCGTCAAGGATCGAAGCCTGAAACCAATAAACCAAGCCCAAAAACAACGGTTTAAGCTAGCCTTTTTACTATCGCCGGTAGGTATGATAATAGCCTTGGCCGGCCTTAGTATCTTAGCAACCAAGTTATTTAAAAAAAGATTACAGATTTTTAGCTAATTATGAAAAAAAGTAATTTGTTTTTGGTGTTATTTTTAGCGTTTTTGGCTTTTTTAGCCTGGTATCTGCCCAAGCATTTTAATAGTTTTGTTTTTCACCAAGAAGGTAATTTAATAGAAAATCCGCTAGTCGGAATAAAAGCATCCCAGATTACCAAGATTGTTATTAAGAAAGTCAAAGATCAAAGCTTTGCTCTTGAACAAAATAATGGTCAGTGGTGGCTGGAGTTAGAAGGCAAAAAACAACCGGCCAATTCAAAGCTGGTTCAAAATATGATTCAAGCCTATGCTCAACCCCAAAAACTAACCATCGTTTCCACCAATAAAGATTATCGGTCCAGATTTGATTTGACCGGACAGAACAGTCAGGAAATTATCTTTTTCACCCCGAAAGAAATTAAGGTGGCACTTGGGAAGATAAGCCAAGATTACCAATCTACCTATGTCGCTTTTAGCCAGGATGGCCCAGTGGTTTTGTTTCCGGCTGATCGCTTGAGGTTGTTGCCGTCGGATTGTCGCCTTTACAACCCTTATTATGACTTAGACTTGAACTTGGACCAGTTGACAAAGATCGAGATTAATCAAAACAACAAGACTTTATTGATTGAAAAGAACAAAGATGAATGGTTGTATAATAACCAGAAACTAGACAAGGCAAAACTTGACACTTGGTTAACTAATTTAACCAACCAAAAGGGCCAAGCCGGCCAGATTAAAGATAATTCTTGGCTTGACAAGCCGGTGGTGGTGATGCGATTTGTTAAGACTGATAAACAGGAAGCCAAGATCGAGGTGGTGGGCACAAATAAGCAGCTTGGCTTGCAGCGGACCAAGGTTTGGTCCGGATACGTTTGGCCGTTACATGAATCCCAAACCAAGGTGTACAAACCCGATCCAAATGAATGGCTGGCCGAGTCTAAAAATGATTGACTTTTAGCAGTTATTATGCTAGACTGCTAACGTATGAAGAGTTTAGATAAAATGCCGTTTTCAAATAAGGAATTGATCATTCCTTTGGCTCCGATACGAGAAGGAATGCTTTTTCCCCACAACGATGTGGTCTATAGCTTTGCCAGATCAAAGTCAGTCATAGCGGTTGAGACAGCCTTTAACAACAGTCGTTTAATTTTTTTAACCGGCCAGGCCGATCCCAAAATTAACCACCCACAAATAAATGATATAAATCAGGTCGGCGTGATTGCCAGAGTAGAAAACATCATTAAAACCGACCGGGAAGTTAATGTCTTTGTTAAAGGTCTGCACCGGGCCAAGATTAGCAAGTGGCAAGCGGTTGAACCGTTTTTTTTGGTGAAAACCAAGATATTGGAAGAGGTCGTTAGCCAAGATGAAGAAACCTTGGCTTTAATGAAGTATTTGTTAAGCCAGTTTAAGGAAATTTTAAAGCTGGGTAAACAGATAGACGTCATGGTCTCGATGAGGCTTATGTCTACTACCGACCCATCTAATTTCGCCGATACCATAGCTTTCTTTTTGGATATTAACCACAAAGAAAGGCAAGAATTATTAGAAGAGTTGGATGTCAAAAAGAGATTAGTCAAACTGACCCGTTTTATAAGTCGGGAAATCCAGGTGGCTGAGATAGAAAAAAACATCGTGGTTAAAACTCAAGAAAAAATGAGCCAAAGCATGAAGGAGGCTATTTTGCGGGAGAGAAAACGAACCATAGAAAAGGAGTTGAGCAAGTTAGGCAAAGACGGCGCCGGCGCCGGCGACATTGATGAGCTTAAAAGAAAGATGAAAAAGGCCGGCATGCCGGAGAAAACCTATAAAAAATGCCTCAAAGAATTAAAGAGGCTTCAAGAAATGCCGCCGATGCATCCGGAGACTTCCTATATCAGGACTTATCTGGAGGTTATGTCTGAACTACCTTGGAACAAGGAAACCAAGGACCGTTTAAGCTTGGTTAAGGCCAAACAAATCCTGGATGAAGACCATTATGGCTTAAAAGAAATTAAGGAACGCATTTTAGAGCATTTGGCGGTAATGAAATTAAAGGCTAAAAATAGCAACGGTCAACTCGTAAAAGATGATAATTACAAACCGACGATTCTATGTTTTGTCGGCCCGCCGGGTGTAGGTAAAACTTCCGTTGGTCAATCAATCGCCCGATCTTTAAACCGCAAATTTGTTAGGGTTAGTTTGGGCGGAGTCCGTGATGAATCCGAGATTAGAGGCCACAGGCGAACTTACGTTGGTGCTATGCCGGGTCGGATTATCCAATCCATTCGCAACGCTGGCAGCCGCAACCCGGTAATTATGCTGGATGAGGTTGATAAAATCGGCAATGATTTTCGAGGTGATCCTTCAGCCGCTCTTTTGGAAGTGCTTGATCCGGAACAAAATAGAGAGTTTGTTGACCATTATCTAGATGCTCCGTTTGACTTGTCCAAAGTCATGTTTATTTGTACCGCCAACGTCCTCCATTCGATACCCCATGCGTTAAGGGACAGGCTGGAAATTATTCGTTTTCCCGGCTATACCGAAGATGAAAAGTTAATCATCGCTAAGAAATACTTAGTTCCCAAGCAACTCAAAAATCACGGATTGACAAAAAAGGATATTAAGCTGACTGATGCCATATTAAAGGAAGTGATTCATTTTTACACCAAAGAAGCCGGCGTTCGCGAACTGGAGAGGCAGATAGCCAAGATCATGCGCAAGATCGCCAGGCGCAAAGCCGAGAAGAAAAAGTATAAATCTGAGATAAGCTTGCGCAGTTTGCACCAGATTTTAGGGCCTCGGATTTATAGTGATACCGTCACTGAAGACCAAGATATGATCGGTATGGCCACTGGTTTGGCTTGGACATCGGTTGGTGGTGAAGTTTTATTTGTCGAAGTGACGATCATGCCCGGTAAAGGCAGTTTAATTATTACCGGCCAATTAGGCGATGTGATGAAGGAATCATGCCGTGCCGCTTTATCTTATGTCCGCAGCCGTTGGCAGGTTTTAGGCTTGAAAAAGGATTTTTATCAAAAAATAGACATACATGTTCATGTTCCTGAAGGAGCAGTGCCCAAAGACGGCCCCTCGGCCGGAGTTACGATTGCTACCGCCATAGTTTCAGCCTTAACTCGGATTCCGGTTAAAAAGGAAGTTGGTATGACGGGCGAGATTACATTAAGGGGCAGGGTCTTAGAAATTGGAGGCATAAAGGAAAAGGTTATGGCAGCCCACCGAGTAGGCTTAAAAACCATTATTTTACCTAAAGAAAACCAAAAGAATTTGGTCAAGATTCAAAAACAGATAAGAGAGGATTTAAGCTTTAAGTTTGTAACGCATATGGATCAGGTGCTTAAAATTGCTTTAGCCAAGCCGATTAAGCTGCCCAGAGCTTAATCGATTAGAAGCTGGGAACAGCGATTAGAATGAGCTGATTGGTATAGCTTCCCGCCGGTTGAACCCCAGAAACATTGACCTTTAAAGTCATTAAGCTTTGGCTGTTACTGGTTGGGCTTGTCGAAGACATGATCACGGCTCCAGATTGGCCGGCTTCTAAACTGGCAAAGGGTCGATAATATGAAGAATCAACAAAATCGGTTGTATCAACATCGGTTCCGGACATATTGTAACCGAAGCCATAAGTTGAGGTGGATGACCAAACATTAGCGTCATTGATAGTGCAGGTAGTACCTGTGTCACAGCTGGTGTCGCTGATTTCATTGTTTTGGCTATCCCTTAAGGGATGGTTTTCTTTGGCTAAGACTTGGTAACCATAAGCCGACCCGTTGGAGATGGTTAAGTTAAAGCTGTCGGTTTTCGGAATCTGGGCGGTTAAGGTGCCAAAATCAATACTGGTTTTGGAGATTGAAAAAGAAAAAGGAACGATGGAGTGGATATATTGAAAACCGGCTTTGACGATGTAGTTGGAGCCGGTGTATTGGCCGGGAGCGATCTGGCCGGTGGTTTGGCCAAGGGAATATGAAGTCGAAGTGCCTTTGCCGGCAGAAGTGTTAAAGTTGCCCATTTGGATCTTGTATGAGCTTGATTCTAGGGTTAAAGCCCGCACCGGATAGGCTAAGCTGAAAAACAAACTGATTACAAGTATCCAAATACCAAACCGCATACTTAGATTATAGCTAATCAGATGTTAACTTTATAGGCTGAATTTGTATCAAGGCTTAGAAGGTCTTAGTCTTTTGTTAGTTCATATAAGAAATTGCTTTTTGTTGTCCGATTGTGTCCTTAAAATTTAAAGATTTCGTTCTTTAAGGCTTTTGCCTTTTTTCTTTTTATCCTTTTCTTGATGGCGCCTCCCGGTGATACTTAAACTTCCCTTTAGGGAGCTGCCCGCGGAGTGGCCAACTCATCGACTACCAAACGCAGTTCTGTTAAAATTTTCCTTTCGGTGACCCCGGCGGGATTCGAACCCGCGATCTTCAGGATGAAAACCTGATGTCCTAGGCCGCTAGACGACGGGGCCAGGTCAATATTGACTTTTTAATTATACTAAACCAAACAAATATTGAGCCAACCTCATCCGCCGGCTGGCGAATTATTAGATTATTTCAAGATTAACGGTGCCAAAATGATTAGATAGTGTTAAAATTAACAGGATTATTTTTTATTTTTTAAACTTACGTATGAAGATTTCTTTATTGCTGATACCGATCATAACAACCATTGTCGGCTTATTACTGTATCGGTTCCAAGATAAAAACAAGGAGATTTTTAAGTTGGATCTGATCCAATTTGTTTATTTGTTTGTTATCGCTCCTATATTTTTTGTTTGGGCTAAAACTTTTTTGTTTTTCTTACTTCGGCGAGAGTTGAGCTTCAACTTATCTGTAAACGATCTTTTTGTTATCGATACCATTTTTAGCGTTTTATCTTTTGTCATCATTTCGGTTATTGCCATTCATTCTTTAACCAAAACTTTTCGTTTAAAACGGGATAGAGATCCGTCGTTTGACCTGTTTCATCTGTCTGAATATTTTCATTTATGGTGGAGCCATATCATCATTTGGGGAGGAGTGATAGTAGTGGAAACCTTCATGTCCTTTATTAACGTTTTGGTTCCTTTTAGCACCTCGCCTGTTTCAAAGATGCAGTTTTATCTAGTTTTGCTTCTTGGCTTAATTTGGGGAGTTTGCCTTTTCTTTACTATTTGGATGTCCGATGCTCAACAAAACAATTATATGAAGCTGATGAAGTTGTTTTTTGCTGCCGGTTTTGTTTTCCACGTCGTTGTTTATTTTGTTGTAGAGCCTCGGTTTAACTTAAACTACGGCGGTTACTGGTTTGTTTTTGCTTCATTTACATCGGCGGTTTTAGCCGGCGCTGTTTTTGAAAAATATGAAAAACCCCGCCGATTCAGAGATAAACTTCTTCATGTTAATTGGGGGAATAACATTAATTTGTTTGGCGACAAGAAATAGTTGACTTGGTGACCCCGGCGGGATTCGAACCCGCGATTTCCAGGATGAGAGCCTGGCGTCCTAGGCCACTAGACGACGGGGCCAAGTCATATCAACTTTTTAATTATACCTAAACCAAACAAATTTTCATAAGCTGGGCCGGATTTTGGTGCTATTATTAATAATAGTTATGACAAAAGGAGTGTTAACGCTTGTAGTTGGGCCGATGTTTGCCGGCAAAACTACTTATCTAATCAACCAAATTAAAAAACTAAAAACTGGTCGGGTTTTGGTAGTAAAGCCCAAGATTGATACTCGCTACTTTAAAAACAAGTTGGTTTCTCATGATAGGCAAACCAATGCAGCGGTTATAGTTGACCAAGCAGATCATCAAGCTTTGCTTAGTTTTTATAAAGATCAGCCTTTTGAACATTTAGTTATTGACGAGGTTAATTTTTGGCAACCTCAAATTATCTGGCCCCAATTTGCTTATTTATTAAGTCGCAAGGTTAATGTTTGGGCGGCCGGGACGGAGTATGATTTTAGATTGGTTGACTTTGGCGCTACTAAATTTCTAGTTGGCAAAGCCGACAAAGTCATCCGCTTGTTCGCCGTGTGCGAAGGCTGTGGTGGCCAAGCTGATTTAAGCTATCGCAAATTTAGATCAAACAAACAGGTAATCGTCGGCGGTGGTGATTTGTACGGCGCCTGTTGCCGTAGCTGTTTTGCCAAATTAAGCCAGGTTTAAGATGCAATCATTCCGGCAGATAGAAACGGTTTTTAAGTACCATCATTTTTTTGGCCAGGCTTTGACCTTAGATGAAGTTTATACTTGGCAGTATGGCAGTAATTATCCTAAGGATGAGATTAAAGAAAAACTTGGCCCATTGGTAGTGAAAGGAAGACTTAAAAAGGTGGCCGATTATTATTTTTTGCCCGATTTTGATTTTGATTTGAAAAAGCAAAATAATTGTCGCTACCAAGCTAGTCGTAAATTAAAACTAGCAGATAAATCAATAAAGCAAGCTAAGTTGCCGAAAGAGGTTGTTTTTGTCGGAGTAACTGGCTCGGTCGCAGCTGGCTTTGCCTTAAGTCAAGATGATATTGATTTGGTAATTGTGGTTAAGGATCTTAGCCTTTGGTTGGCCCGGTTAAAATTTCACCTTTTCAACTTAAACCTGCCACGGCGCTTGCCCGGCCAAAATCAAAATTTTCAAGATCTAATCTGCCTGAACCTATGGCTTGAAGCCGGCCGGATCAAGTTTCCACCAAGCTTGTACACAGCTCATGAACTTTTAAACACTCAACCCATCTATGATCCTTATAACTTTCATTCAGTTTGGCTGAGTCAGAATAATTGGCTGAGTCAGTTTTTTCCGGTTAAGTATAAAATCAAACTTGAGTCAACTAAGCCAGCAAAGAGGTTTAAGCCTATCGGTTCGGCTTCGCTTATAGCCAACGGGCTGGCATATTTGGTTCAACGGTTGTATATGTTACCCAAACAAACCAAGGAACAAGTTGGTTTTCGTCAAGCTTTTTTTCATAAGCGCGATTATAAAAAGCAATTGGACTTGTTGATTTAGCCTAAGCAGGAAGTTTCAAGCGGGGCTTTAGTTGTTTGAGTTTTAGGTTTTTAATTTGAGTGATAATGTTCTCGACTTGGAGTTTAAGTTGTTTTTGTTGGCTGGGGCTAAGCTTTTTAAGGACAAAATCAATAACTTTATCATAATCCCGCTTGTACTCTTGATTCAGCTGGTGCCAGTTGATGTCGGTAAGCCAGGCTGTAATCTTGGGATTAGACTTAATTATTTTAGTCTGAATTAAAAAGGCTATGGCCGGATAGCCTAAGTATCCTTGCCAATAGGAACCGTTATCATTGGCGGTGATGGCTTTAAGTTGGGGGTCGTATTTAATCTTATATTTTTTGGCCCGGTTTGATGACATAACTTGGGCTTGATTTTTATCTGTCAATTTAAGTCGCTTGTCAGCCAAGCATGATAGGGCTTCGTAGACTTTGATGACCGGCGGCAACTTCCATAATTTTTGATTCATACTGCTTTTAAAGCTTGGGAAATTCTTTGTATCACGATTTGACGGCTTAGGAGAGTCATGCTTTCAAAAAGTGGCGGGGTTACCGGCCGGATCAAAACAATTAAGCGAAGAGCCATATAAATTTTACCTTTGGGCCAGTTATGATCCGTAATCAATTTTTGGACATTTTCTTCAATGGTTTGAGGTTCCCATTTGTCTGTCTGACTAATAATTTCTCTTATTTTAACCAAAGCTTTGATGACAATGGGATCCTTTAAGCGCTTTTTAACCTCAGCTGGATCAGGTTTGGCCGTAGGGTAAACAAACTTGGTCAATAGGAAGAAGTCCTTTAAAGTAACCATT
Source organism: Patescibacteria group bacterium (assembly GCA_024277325.1). Taxonomy (GTDB): domain Bacteria; phylum Patescibacteriota; class Microgenomatia; order JAADGY01; family JAADGY01; genus JAJRVN01. The sequence continues at coordinate 17,782 of JAJRVN010000026.1, forward strand.
CTAGGTTGGCATAGACCAACTAGTTTGGCTAGGTTAGTTTCAGGGTAATCATGAGGCAAAAAGGGTTTGATTTTTTGGCTTAATTGGCCAATTGTTAAACTCTTAATATGTTCTTTGTTGAAGTAGTTCAGCTTGCTGATATCAAAGATAGGATTAGTTTTTCTAACCTTGGTAATATCGAACAAATCGATTAGTTGTTTCAGGCTTAAGACCGCAGAGTTATCTTGATAGTGCCAACCGAGAAAAACCATAAAATTAACCAAAGCTTCAGGCAAATAGCCCTCAGCCACATAGTCTAAGACCGATTTGGCGCCGTGTCGCTTGGATAACTTAGCCTTATCCGGCCCCAAAATTATGGGAAAATGGCCGAAAATCGGAACCGGCCAGCCGAAAGCTTTGTATAAGATGATATGTTTGGGTGTTGAGGAAATAAACTCAGCTCCTCTCAAGACGTGGCTTATCTTCATCAGATAGTCATCGATAACCACGGCAAAGTTGTAAGTTGGATAACCGTCAGATTTAATCAGTACTTGGTCGTCAAGATTTTGGCTGTTTATTGTAACTGGACCTTGGATCAAGTCATTCCAAGAAATATCAAGTTCATCCGGTATTTTAAGCCGAATGACATACGGCAATCCTTGTTTGATCTTTTGTTTGGTGTCTGTTTTAGTTAAGTTTAGGCAGTGGCGGTCATATTTTGGCATCAGGCCTTGTTTTTGTTGTTGTTTCCTGACTTGAGTTAAGCGCTCAGGCGAACAAAAGCAATAGTAGGCTTGACCTTGGTCGATCAGCTGGTCAGCATATTTTCGGTAGAGATCCAGCCTTTGGGATTGGATATAAGGGCCGTAATCACCACCAACTCGGAAACTTTCATCTTCCCTTAAGCCAACAGTGTCAAGAATCTCCATAATCTTAGCTTGGCTGTTGGCCACCAGGCGCTTTCTGTCGGTGTCTTCTATTCTAATGATGAACTTGCCGTGGTTGTGTTTGGCAAAAAGCCAGTTAAAAAGTGCGGTTCTGGTATTGCCGATATGAGGAATGCCGGTCGGCGATGGAGCGAAGCGAACCCTAACTGTCATGACATAATTATACTATGCCTCTTTGTAAAATTAAGCTTAAATAAATTAAAGTTGATATACTTAAAGCATGGGATTTGTTAGATGGCTAGATCGTGATTGGCAGAATAAAAAACAGGTGGTCAACCAAGTTGTTGTTAGTTCTAAAGCCGACTTTGATTATTATTTTTTATTAAGTCTGGCTACGGTGGTTACGCTTTTGGGGATTATATTTGAAGACCAAGTGATTTTTTTAGGCGGAATTTTAGTGGCTCCGTTGTTGTCGCCGGTTTTAGCCTTAGGCTTAAGCATTGTCACGGGCAATATATCCTCGATCTTTCGTTCTTTGAAAAACATAATTTTATCCCTTTTTGTTATCGTTTTGTTGACTTTTGTGGCCGCTTTCGCCTTGCGGATTCCGGCTGACCATGTTTTGATTTTGTCGGAAAAGATGCGGGTTGGCACTCATTATTTGTATGTAGCCATTTTGTCAGGCATGGCTGCCAGTTATAGCTGGGTTAGGCAAAAAACTTTGATGACCTTACCGGGAGTAGCTATGGCGGTTTCACTGTTACCACCGGTGATTTTCTGGGGGTTGGCTTGGTATATCAGGTCTATGGTTTTGCTTTATGACGCTTTTTTATTATTTAGCCTTAATTTGTTGGGTGTGGTTTTGTCAAGTGTCTTAGTTTTTTTAGTGACAGGCTTCTCTTCATTGGATAAAGAGGAAGATAAAATTATTAAGAAAAACGGTTAAGATTTTTACAGACACCGACTTGGACCAGGTTTCATTTGTTTAAGATAATTAGTAATAGACAAGATAACATCAACTTGACTCAGACGGAGATCATTATTTAAATCGTAAAGCAAGAAATTATGATTTAGGGGTTGGTTGGGTTGGCGCAAGTACTTAGTGATAAAGCAAATAACATCGCCTCGGTCGTGAGCCGTTCCATTTTGATTAACGTCCCCCTTACTAAAGTTAAAGCCATCTTTGTTGGTCGTCAAACTAAGACGAGCCAGTTTTAAACCTTGACCATCTACGTAAGCCAAGTAAAAAACGCTTTGTTGATTTAGTCTGTCATCTTTTCCACTTACTATAGTTGGGTATGAATGATAAAACGAAGTAGTGTTAATTTTAACTGGTGGTTGATCCAATCCTTGGTCGTGAAGAGTCAGTTGTTTAATATAGATATCATTTTTGACTTTACTGCCTGATCGATAGACAACAAGACAATTGCTTGAAGTACAGGCTGATCGAGCCAGATGAGCAATCTGAGATGGGGTAGAATTGACTAAACCAGCCGGTTTGATAATTTGGCCAAGAGAATTAATAAAAGAATAGTAGAGATAGTACTCTTTTTTTTCAGAGGTTGACTTTTGTATTTCTTTGGACCAGGTAATTAAGTAAGCAGCACCTTGATTCAAGTAAGCAACGCTTGGATGGATCAATCTTGAACCATCTTTGACTGGACTAGCAATAGCTACTTCGATTTTCGGTTGAATTAAGTCATTTTCTAGCAAAACAAACCGTCCATATATAGCCCGTGGGCCATTAGTTTGAGGATACTTTTGTTGGCTGGCTCTTTCATCTTGCCAGACTACTAAAGCCAGGTTATTAGCTCCGACAGCGACATCAACTTTTTCTTGATGCATTGGCAAACGTCTACCGATATCATCACTAGAGATTAATTGGCCACTGCTTATAATCGGAGTATTGTTTTGAATAATTTGGCCGTAGATATCTTTGCTGACCCATTTTGCGGTTGAGTCATAAGTATCAAATCTTTGGCGGTGATCTTGCCAGAAAGCTAGGGTTATGCCATTTTGAGTATCTATAATTTTTGGTTCTTGCTGGCAACCCCAATCATAAGAATAACCCCAAGGATCGATTAAGTCAGCCGGCGCTTGATAAGCTGATATGTTTCTTAAAACAGGGCCAAGCTCTTTTTTGGTCGGTTTAAAATTGCGATAAGCTACATCGTAACAAGTGGTTCTTTTAAAATCTCCCAAAGCGGCTGGTCGAGGAATCTGCATCCAAACGATATTATATCGTCGGCCGATCGGATTAAAACTGACACTTGGCCATTGTTCATTGTTGTATTTGTTGCTAGAGTCATACTCAGCTTGATTAGCAATAGCAATCTCGGTTCCAATGGTTGAACCGTCTTTGGCTTGATACAGTCGGCCATATATATCGGAATTAGCTTGAGAGCCGTAACTATCGACTCGATTTTGCGGATCATTACGACCATCTTCCCAAACAAGAAGAATTTGATCATTGTTGACATCATAAGCGATGGCTGGATGGGTTTGTCGGCCTGGACCAGGATTGTTTACTGACCAATCAATTTTTATAGCGGAATCGCCAGCGGCTCTGACTTGATAATTGCCAAACACAATTAAGCTAAAAGTTAAACCAAAGATTAAAAAGAGAAAAACATCAAGACATTTTCGATTCATGTTATTTTATTATAAGGCTAATCAAAGCAGAAATCTAATTTTTGATGATTAAAATGAAGAGTTATTTTATCCTTCCTTGATATACTAAACTCATGCGAGGTGGAATTGTAGCTATTGTCGGTCGGCCCAATGCCGGTAAATCAACCTTATTAAACCAGATGCTTCAACAGAAGGTTTCGATTATTTCGCCCAAACCTCAAACGACTCGGCGATTGCTTCAAGCCGGCTATCAGGACGAACGCGGCCAGATCATCTTTGTTGACACGCCCGGAATTTTTGCCAAGATTGAGGATACGGTTTCGGCCAGAGTCAACAAACTGGCTTTGGGTTGGCAGAACCAAGTTGACGTGGTTGTTTATTTGGTCGATAAGACCAGGGGTCGGGGCATTGAAGAGAACCGAATTTTGGGTATTGTTAGACAAGTTGATGTGCCCAAGATTTTGGTTTATAACAAAATAGACATTCACAAGCCTGATTATTTGTATGAATACAAGGTTTATGAATTAGAGTTTGATGACGTCGTTTCTATTTCGGCCTTAAAAGGGACTCATGTCAAAACTTTAATCGCTAAAATCTTTAGTTTCTTACCGGAAATAGATAAGCCTATGTTTGATCTAAAAAATAAAACCGCCTTGGACTTTTTAAGCATAAACTCAAGGTTTTTTTTAGCTGATTTAGTAAGGGAAAAAATCTTTATCTATTTTCGCCAGGAACTGCCCTATACCGCCGGAGTCGAGGTCGAAGAAATTAAAGATGAACCTGAATTATTTAGCTTGCGGGCCAAGATCTTGGTTTTAAGCGGTAAGTACAAGGGTATGATTATCGGCAAGCAGGCCAATAATTTAAAACATATAGGAATGATGGTTCGCAAAGAATTGGAAACGATAACTAACAAAAAAGTTTTTGTTGGCTTAACCGTTGAGGTGGATAGGCACTGGCCTGAAAGACTCTTAATTTAGCCGGTTTAAGGTTTGTGGCTAAAAAGCTTGATTGGCTGCCAGTCGTAATTAAGGTCTACCCATTGCTTTAATTGGAGGGTTTCGCCGAATCTGTCTTGACTGTTTAGAACGATAACCAAAAACCAATAATTATCTCTTGATTCGGCCAGTGAGATTAAACACTCGCCAGCCTTTTCCGTCCAGCCGGTTTTTAAGCCCAAAATTCCCGGCGTGTTACCCAACAGATCATTGGTTGTTTTTAAAGTGGTTACCCGGCCCCTTGACACCTCTACGATTCTCATCATCGGAGATTGGGCGAAAGCCAAAATAAGCGGATTGTCTAGCGCTTGCCGGCTTAGGATAGCCAAATCAAAAACCGAAGTGTAATGGTTATCATTGTCATAGCCGACGGGATTGGTAAAGTGAGTGTCGGACATGTTTAGTTGCTTGGCTTTTTGATTCATTAATTGGACAAAACTTTTTATTCCGCCGGGATAAGCGGCGGCTAAATTAATGGCTGCGTCATTGGCCGAGCTTATAATGCTGCTGGCCACCAATGATTCGAGTGTGTATTTTTCGCCCCGCTTTAAGCCTATGGTCTGGCCGTCAATGGTATCGGAGTCCACTTTAATAGCGATTATCTGCTTGGGCTGGTAAGCCTCTAAGGCAACCAAAGTGGTCATTAACTTAGTCAGTGAAGCCATCGGCAAACGCTTATGAGGATTAAGCGAGGCCATAATTACTCTTGAGTTTAAATCTTGGATTAAAAAAGCCTTGGCGGTTAGGCTTGGTACAGGAGAAGAGAATTTTCTTTTTGGATAAGCTGGGATGTCTATAACCGGCATCCGGTTCGGTTGTTTTTTGGCATTGACGGCGGCGAAAGAATCGTTCAGCTTGGCCAGGTTAGGTTGAGGCGGAATCATTAGTAAGCCGGCCAGCAAAAGGGCAAACATCTGCAAGCTTAAAATTTTATGTTTTGCCACAAACCTTAAAGCCCTTATCATGATTTTGGTTGTTTTTGGATAGCTAGTTTAAGCTCTTTAAGCTGTTTTTTGGTTACTTGACTGGGTGCGTCCATGACCGAAGTTGTTCCTGAAGCAGTCATCGGGAAAGCCATAACTTCTTTAATGGAACTTTCTCCCTGGATGATAGCTATTAGTCTTTCGATACCCAAAGCGATACCTCCATGAGGCGGAGCACCGAAAGCCAAGGCTTCTAGCATATGACCGAACTTGGCCTTAATTTGTTTTGAGCTGTATCCCATAATTTTTAAAACCGCTTCAAGAACTTCCGGCTTGTGGGCTCTAATGCTGCCACCTCCGACTTCATAGCCATTACAGACCAGATCATACTGCATAGCAACTATTTTGTTGATGTTCTTACCCTGTAAAAGGTCGGATTCAAACTCAGGGTAAGGAGAAGAGAAAGGGTTATGGGTAAAGGTCCAACCACCATCATCGGTTTTTTCGAATAAAGGAAACTTTATTACCCAAGCAAAGGCCAGTTCTTGGCTGTTTTTATCTTTTCTCAAATCGAATTTATCAGCACCAAACTTGTTCATGGCTTCCTGGTAGCTAAATACCGGGAATTGCCGTGAAGTCAACTTGACCTTCATCTGGTCAGCCATCTTGACCAACATTGATTCGATTAAATTCATAATCTCTTCCTGACTGGTGAAGCTAATCTCTATGTCCAGCTGGGTAAACTCAAAACCGCGATCAGCCCGAGGGTCCTCATCCCTTAAGCACCTGGCAAACTGAAAGTATCTTTCAACCCCGGCTACCATCAGCAACTGTTTGTACTGTTGGGGAGATTGGGGCAGGGCATAAAAATAGCCGGGTTGGAGCCGAGAAGGAACTAAAAAATCCCTAGCTCCTTCAGGTGTGGACTTAGTTAGGATAGGAGTTTCTACTTCCAAGAAATCGCGCTTGATTAAAAACCGGCGCAGCAAATCTACCATCTGACTTCGCCTGGTTAAGTTGTCAAGCAGGCGCCGGCGCCTTAGGTCAAGATAACGATACTTTAGTTTGAGAGCCTCATCAATATTATAGCCATTGTTATCTATCGGGAAGGGTAAGGTTTGGCTTTGGTTTAAAACCGTTAACTTTTTAAGTTCAAACTCGATCTTGCCGGTGATTATTTTGGTGTTAACTAACTTGACCGGCCTTTCTTTAACGATGCCAACCACCTTAACTGGAGTGTGCAGCCGCGGCTTTTTCTTTAAATTGGCGGCGACCACTTGGATTATGCCGCTTCTGTCTCTCAAATCAAAGAAGGTGATCTTGCCGTGGTCTCTCAAATTGGATACCCAGCCGTAAAGGGTAACTTATTGGTTGATGAGGTTGGTTGTTTCGGCTATCCATAGTTTCATGCTTATAATTATAAACCAAAGACAAACAAAAAGTTGATTTTGCCGCTGGCGGTCATTTTTCGTGCTTTTTAAGCAGACTATTTAGTTTTTATATTTGAAACCTTTATCAACATTCTAACTTTTGACTATTTTGGTTTATACTTAAAATATGGCCAGCTTAACAGAAGTTATGTACCGAACTAGGATAGTTCTTAAAGCCACTTTGTTTAGTGTCATTTTTTTGGTTATCGCTTGGAATATTTATAAATATGTATATAACCAGTATCGTCGGCGTTATCCATTACCCCCGCCCCCGCCGAATGTTTTTTATGGTCGACTAACCGAGCTTAGCTGGCCCCCAAACAAAACCGATTTGACTGACGGGATTGACCTAAAATATAATATCTCGAAAACTAAGGAAAGGCAGCTTAAAAATAAGGTTGGCTACGTTTTGGCCTATTTGAAAAATCGGGCCAATATTTGGGGACCGAATGAATTGGTTGAGACCGCCAAAGTTATGGGTTTTGATAACAAGGAAGGTCGGCTGCCGGATCGGCCGACATGGGTCAGGTTTTATAAAAACAACAATACTACGCTGGATATAGATGAAGAAACAGGCTACTTTGATGTTACTACAAAAGGCATAAACAAGCTGAATCTGGCGATAGGCAGTTTTTTCCAAGTGGATGAGGCAACTAACTTTGTCAAGTCTTGGTTGTCAAAGGCTTTGTTTTGGAGTGATGATTTAGTCTTGGACAGAGTTGATTACTTTTCAATTTTAAATGGCAAAAAAATCAAGGTTGATGCCATTTCCGATGCTAAGATAATAAAGCTTAGTTATCGCCGGCAACTAATTTTTAATCGACCCAGCCTGTTTAACGAGGCCGAGCCTATAGTCGAGATAGAAGTAGCCAAGCCCGAAGGCAAGATCAATGTGTTAACCGCTCGCTTCAGATATCGGCCGGTGTTTTTAAACAAGCCGGCAACCTACCCATTGGTCTTTCCCAACCAAAGCTGGCAATATCTCAAACAAGGCAAGGGGTTCATTATCAGGGCTCCGGCCGGGTCGGTGGTTGTGGACAAGGTCGAGCTTGTTTTTTATGATCCCATGGCACCGTATCGATACATGGTTCCGGCTTATTTATTCTCTTCAAGCAAAAGTGACTTTATGGCTCTATCTTCCGCCTTGCCGTAAAAGTGGTTGCCGATCAAGCAGTGATAAGCCTAGAAATAATCGATGATGATAAATTGGGGGAATTGGCGGCCTTTATAGTGGTTGATCTGGGTTTCAAAAACTATTTTATGGCTTTGCTTGATATCACTGCCGCCTTGAGGTTGGTTGAATAAAATAAAGTTTAAGTCTTGACTGAGGTGGCCTTTAAGTTTTAGCCTTAGATGGTTTTTGTTTTTGCCCATATACTCCAGCCGATCAAGGTAGTCGGTGTCCGTCATGAAGACAGGTTTGGGCCGGCTTTGGCCGAAGGGGCTCAGCTTTTGTACCGTAAACGGCAGTTGGCCGGTTAAGACTTGCCGATTGCTTAAATAATAGTCGACTTTTTGGTTGTTTTCCAGTTTGATTTTTTGATCGGCAAGGTATTTTTTTAGTGAGTCAAGCTTAGTTTTAGCCAGACTGAAACCGCAAGCGGCTTTATGCCCGCCTAAACCAATAAAGACATCATCCTTAAGTTGGCCTAGAAGCTGAGTTAAGTTTAGTTCTGAGCCTAGTCCCCGGCCGGAGCCTTTAAGCACGTTGTCTCCGTTTATGACCAAACTGGGCAGTTGAAAATGCTGACTTAGCTTAGCCGCGATCAAACCTAAAATACCATCAGGTATGTCGGATTGGTAAAAAAGAATAAATTGACCTAAAAAAACCGCCTTGTCTTTAGCTGCCTCGAAGAAATCATAAGTTAAAGTTTGGCGTTCTCGGTTTAATCTTTCAACTTCCAAGCCGATGCCATGGATTAAGTCGGGATTGGTTTCGGTTAATAATTTTAAAGCGGTGCTGGCATTGCCGACCCGGCCGGCGGCGTTTAATCGAGGTCCAATGACGAAATTTATAGTATATTCGTCTATGGGCTTGGTCCAGCCGGCTTGGTCAACCAACTGCTTAAGACCGGGGTTAATCGGCCCATGCTGGTTGAATGAGGCCAAAGCCAACTTGACGGCTGAGTAGTTGTAAAGATTAAGCGGCATCTGGTCGGCCAGAATGCCGATGGCCCCAAGTTGCAGCAGTTGGAGATATTCTTTTTGGCTGAGTTTAGCTAGTCTATAGGTTTGGCTGGCCAAAGCCAAACTTAGGCCGCTGGCGGAGGTTTTGGTTTGGTGGATTAAGAAATCAGTCTTAACTTTTTGCTGGCTTAAATGGTGGTCAATGATACCAACGAAGATTCCGGCTTGTTTTAATACTTTGATCGTTGAGAGAGCGACGATGCCGTTGTCAATAGCTATAATTGATCTAAATCGCCTATATTTAAGTTTAGCCAAAGTTTTTAAGTTGATGCCATAGCCGTCTTTCTGTCTGTCTGGCAGATAAATTTGGGTTTTAACCCCCAGCTTGCTTAAAAGATATGCTAGGATGTAGCTGCTGATAATACCGTCAGCATTATAATCTCCATAAATTAGAACCGGCGCCATTTTTTCAAGTTGGGCCAGATGCTTGATGTGATAAGGTGAAACACCTAATTGATCCAAGGCCAGATCGGCTAGATCGTCGTAGTTTGAAACTTGGTCTATTTGATATCGACTTGTTAATTTTTGATCTAATTGCCCTTGATCACTTATCTTGATCGAACCGTTAGTATCCCAGTTATATTTTTTTAGCTTCCCGTAAGGCATGCTATAATTTTAACATCATGACCACCCCTCGTTTATTGGCTCAAAATCTGGCTAAAATACCCCAAGTTGTTTGGCGAATAATGAAGCAGGTGCATGATGTCGGTGACGACATTTTTTTGGTCGGCGGGGCGGTTAGAAACCTACTGTTGAATCAAGATGTCGGCCTTAATTATGATTTGACGACCTCGGCGCGCCCGGAAAAAATCCAACAGTTATTTGAGCATAGTTTTTATAACAACCGTTTTGGCATGGTCGGTATTCCGGTTTGGCGGTTGCCATCCGGTGCATTGACTCTCAAAAAGCAGACAGACAAGCCGTTTATGGTGGTTGAGATAACCACTTACAGGTCTGAGTCCGGCTATTCCGACCACCGCCGGCCGGACAAAGTCAGTTGGGGTAAGAAGCTATCTGAAGACCTAAAGCGGCGGGACTTTACCATTAATGCTTTAAGCTTGGGCTGGTATGCTTCAGCCAAGGTTGTTGACCTAAAAACTAAATCCCTTTTAAAAAGTTTGGAGTTTGTTGATTTATCCGGCGGTTTGGCTGATTTGTCTAAGCATACCATTAAGACCATCGGCAGCCCTGATCAAAGATTCAGGGAAGATGCTCTGCGGTTAATGAGAGCGGTTAGGTTTGCCAGCCAGCTTAAGTTTGAGATAGAGGCCTCAACCAAACAAGCCATCATTGGCAATGCCCACTTGATTCAGCAGATTTCTTGGGAGCGGATCCGGCAAGAGTTTTTTAAAATTTTAACCAGCCAATCAGCTGATTATGGCGTTGAGCTGTTAAATGAATTAGGCCTGCTTGAGCATATTTTGCCTGAAATAATCCCGGCCCAGAAAGTAATTTTATCTAAGCACCATAAATATGATTTATGGCACCATTTGATTTACAGCCTGGCTAGGTGTCCAGATCTTGATCCGGTGACCCGGTTGGCGGCCTTAATCCATGATGTTGGCAAAATTCAAACCTGGGCGATTCAGTGCCAAGATTGCCAGCGCATTTTTAAAATTGATTTAAACAAGTTGGATTTTAGGTGTCCTAGTTGTCATCAAGTTAATGATCCTCGACAAAGCGGTATTTTTTATAATCACGAGGTTTTAAGCGCCAGGTTGGCCAAAACCCTGGGCCAAAGGTTTAAGCTAGATAAAAAATCAGCCGATAAGCTTTATCGCTTGGTTAGGTGGCACCAGTTCAGTGTTGATGAAACCTTAAGTGATAAAGCTTTAAGGCGTTTTATCCGCAGAGTAGGGGTGAATAATATACCGGCGGCGTTGGCGGTCAGGATTGGGGATAGATTGGGTAGCGGTGTCAAGCAGGCAGTTTCTTGGCGGATGGAAAGGTTTATCAATCGATTAAACCAAGTCCAAAAACAGCCGTTTAGCCTGCAGGATTTAAAGGTTACCGGCCATGATGTTATGCAGGTTTTATCCCTTAAACCATCACCTCAAGTGGGGCAGATTTTAAACCAGCTTTTTCAACAGGTAGTTGACCATAAGATCGCTAATACGAGGGAAGATTTATTAAAGGCTTTAAAGAGTTATAAGACAGCCAAGCCTAAAAATAATTAAAGCCCCAAAAAGTGTCTGCATCAGCTTGTCGCTTGATCTTGAAGTTTAAGTTTAAGAATCCGAGAGTTAAAAGTTAGCTGTAGTATAATGTTTTTATGAAAATAACTAAGAAAAAATTATTGTTTTTAAGCCTGGGATTGGCGGTTGTCTTACTTAGTTTGTATCGTTGGCAGATGATTTCTAAAGCTAAATCCAAGGCTAAAATTAAGGATGAATATCAAGTTCGCCGGCTGGATTTGATTAAACGACTTAGTTTCCCCGGCCGGGTTATTTTTGGCCAAGAGGCTGACCTTAAGTTTCAAACCAGCGGCCGGTTAAGCTGGGTTGGAGTTAAAACCGGCCAAAAAGTCAAAAAAGGTCAAGCCATAGCCTCGCTGGATAGGCGAGAACTATATAATCGATTGCAAAAAAGCTTAAACAACTATTACAAAGACAGGTTGGATTTTGAGGATACAGAGGATGATTGGCGGGATATTTTGGATAGAGATACCCATACCCAAAGGCTCTTGGAAAAGAATCAAAAAGATTTAGATAACTCGGTTTTGGATGTAGAACTGGCCCATTTAAGTTGGCGCTTGGCGGTTATTACAGCTCCTTTTGATGGTATAATCGATGCTTTAAGACTGCCAAATTCGGGTATCAACATCACTCCCAGCCAAGCCAAGTTTCATATAGTCAACCCAGATTCAGCCTTTTTCGAAATAGAAATAGAAGAGTTGGATTTAAATAAACTGAACCTGGGGCAGGTAGTCAATATTGATTTGGATTTTGACAACCAGGCCAGCCTATCCGGCCGTCTGGATTATATTAGCCAGACCCCATCAACCGGCCAAAATGGAGGCCAGGTTTATTTGGGCAAAGTTGTCATTACCGACAAGCCGGATTGGCTGGTTTTAAGGTCGGGTTTAAACGGCCAAGCTAATTTGGTTTTGGAAAAGAAACCTCAAGTTCTGGCGGTGCCGGTTGATTACTTAAACTATGATAAAGGCAAAGCTTATGTTTTCATAATCAATACCAACAAGGTTAAAACCAAAAGATTTATTAAAACCGGCATTGAAACAGAGGATTATGTTGAGGTGTTAGACGGCTTAAGCCAAAACGATATCATAGCCGCAGGTGATTAATTGGTTTTTAAGTAAGTTATTTGTTTTATGACCCAGTCAATTGTCAGATTCGACAAAGTTGTCAAGGCTTATGATTTGGGCGAGTATCGTTTTGAAGCTCTGAAAAAAATAGATTTAGAGATTCAAACTAATGACTTTGTCGCCTTGATTGGTCCGTCTGGTTCGGGCAAATCAACCATAATGCATCTTTTAGGCATCTTGGACATGCCAAGCGGCGGCAAGATCTTTTTTAAAGACACCGATATCACCACTCTCAATGACAAACAGTTGTCCTTGATAAGGAATAAGGAGATAGGCTTTGTTTTTCAACAGTTTTTTCTCTTACCTTATTTGGATGCCAAAGATAATGTCGCTTTGCCTTTAGTCTATAGCGGGATAGGCTTGGTTGAAAGGCGCCGGCGGGCGGTTAAGATTCTAGAGCAAGTTGGCCTTGGAGATAAAGTTAACAATAAGCCAAACCAACTGTCTGGAGGCCAACAGCAAAGAGTGGCCATAGCTAGAGCCCTGGTCAATAAGCCGTCGCTGATATTGGCAGACGAGCCAACCGGCAACCTCGACTCGGTTTCCGGGCAGCAGGTTTTGAGTTTATTTGCCAAACTTCATAAACTGGGCAATACCATAGTCTTGGTGACCCATGATCAAGATGTGGCCAAGGTTGCTAGAAAACAAATCAGGATCAAGGACGGCCGGATAGTTGCCAACAAAAATACCAAAATTAGATCAAGTAAGGCTTAATATGGATTTGTTTGATCTTTTCATCACGGTTTTTCAGTCTATCAGAAGTCATAAGTTAAGAACTTTTTTAACCACCTTAGGTATTCTGATCGGCATATCATCGGTTATTCTGTTGATGGCCATCGGCCATGGCATCGAAAATTACTTGGTGGGCCAGTTTAACAAGCTTGGCTCCAACTTGGTTTATATCTTGCCTGGCAACATTAAGTCCAAATCCGGCAAGATAAGCTTCAGCTCCGAAAGAAATATGTTTTTTGCCAAGCCCTTGAAGGAACGTTATGAAACCCTATTGGCCAAGGCCGATCATGTTGAGGGTATTTCCGTCATCAGCAAAACTAAGGTTACGGCCAAGTATCGGCAGAAAGAATATGACGTCGAGTTGTCCGGGGTTAGGGCTAGATATTTTGAGATGCGCAAAGTTAATTTTGTTTTTGGCCAAGGCTTTAATAAAGCTCAAGCGGCCGCCGCCGCTAAAAAGGCAGTTCTTGGTTTTAATGTTTACAAAGAACTGTTTGACCAAGGAGTCAATCCGGTTGGCAAAACTATCTTTATCGGCCCGAGCAAGTTTAAGGTTGTCGGCGTCCTAGAGGAAATGGGCAGCAACATGGGTGGGGTTAATTATGATGATTTTCTTTATATCCCCCACTCAACCATGAAAAAGATTGATCCATCCGCCAAAATTTTAGTCATAGTGGTTAAGCTGGATTCAATGGATGATTTTGACGGCTTTAAAAAGCAGGCGGATGCAATTTTAACCAAAGCCGGCCTGACCAAGGACGATTTTTCGGTTGTCAGCCAAAAGGAACTGGTTTCATCTATAACCGACATTTTGGCTATTTTATCGCTGGGATTGTCCGGCATCGCCGCTATCTCTTTGTTAGTTGGCGGCATTGGCATTATGAATATCATGTTGGTCTCGGTGACTGAAAGGGTTAGGGAAATAGGCCTAAGAAAAGCGCTGGGAGCAACATCGAAGGATATCTTGATGCAGTTCTTGTTTGAGTCAAGCATCTTAGGCTTGATCGGCGGCTTTTTGGGTTTGGGCTTAGGCTATGCCGGCAGTTTGTTGTTGGTTAAGTTCATCCCGTCATCGATTCAGTTGGGAGAGGTGGTTTTGGCTATCGGCGTCTCCTTTTTAACCGGTGTTGTCTTTGGCAGCCTGCCAGCCCGGAAAGCTGCCAAGTTAAATCCGATTGATGCCTTAAGGTATGAATAAAGCTGATATTTTTAAAGCAGAGTTTTTTTGGTAAGAATTTTTATTGACAAAGGCAAAGGCTTTACTTTATGATAAAACTAGCTACTTAATTTAGTTGAGGACTTAAAGTTAATTAAACTCAAGGAGGTGTTATGGATCAGATTCATAAAACTAACAAGTGGATATTCATACTAGCCGGTTTATGGCTTTTAGCTTTTGTGGTTTTGATCGTCTGGTATGTTCAAATGGCTAAAAACCGCCAAGTTAACCAGACCAATCAAGCTAGAACCCAAACCAGCCCAACAATTGTTAAATCGTCACCGTCGCCCGAGATGGCCAAATCGGAGGTTAATGTGGGCCTGTATTCTCCCAATGAAAAACTTACGCCTCAAAAGCAGGTTTTGGTAGAAGTTAAGGCTTTAACCGCCATAGAAGACTTATCTAGCGGAGACTTTGTTTTCAACTATGACCCCAAGGTTCTTAAATTTGACAAGATTGCCAATCGAAAGTTTGACGATGTTTTATTTATCCGCAATGATGACAAAGCCGGCGAATTATTTATTTCCGCCAAGAACAACAAGCCCTTGCCGGTTTTGGTTAATGAGGACTTGATAAGTTTGGAATTTTTAGCTTTAAGCAAAAAGCCGACTAGCTTAAGCTTGGTCTTTGACGGAGTGGGCAAATCAACGGACACTAACATAGTTACGGCTTCATATCCGGGAGAAGACGCCTTAGTTCAGGTTGACCCGGCTCAGATCAGTTGGTAAACAAGTTAAGATGGTTATTAGGTTAGGTGCTCATTTATCCATTACTGGAGGCTTTAGCCAGGCTTTGGAGAGGGCTAGGTTGATCGGTGCCAATTGCCTGCAGATTTTTTCCGGCTCGCCCCGCTTGTGGAAGCGGCCGGCTTTACTGGATGATAAGGCCATAGAGGATTTTTTAGCCAAAAAAACCAAACTTGATATCCGGCCGGTTTTTTTTCATGCTTCCTACCTTATCAATCTGGCCGCTTTAAACCAGATTAGCCAAAAATCAGTCGATATCTTGATTTGGGAGCTTAACTTAGCTAGCCGGCTGGGCGTTTCCGGATCGGTGGTTCATTTGGGATCGTATCTTAAACATGATCCTCAGCTAGCCTATTCTAAGCTAATTGAGAACATGTCTTTGGTTTTGGCCCAATCGCCTGATTCGGTTGACTTTATCATAGAGAACTCGGCCGGCAAAAAAATAGGCCAAAATTTGACTGAGATTTTCAGGATAATTAACGACCTAAAGGACAAGCGCCTGAAAATATGTTGGGACACTTGTCATGGCTTTGCTTCCGGCATTAATCTTGATGATAAATCAAAGCTGGATAGGTTTTTAAGCCAGATAGATGATAATGTTGGTCTTGACCGCTTGGTTTTATGGCACTTTAACGATTCTAAGGATGCTTTTAACTCGCATCGCGACCGTCATGCCAACATAGGTCAAGGCTATATAGGCCTGGATACGTTTAGAACAGTTATCAACCACCCGCAAGCCAACCAAAGGCCGATGATTATAGAAACGCCCGGCTTTGACGGCACCGGCCCGGATAAGAAAAACCTAGACATACTTAAAGGTTTAATAAAGCCACAAGCTGCTAAAACCAAGAAAAACCCGGCCTCGCATCAGGATTGCCGGGAAGCCCGAATAAACTAACTTTGGCGCTTAAAACCAATTCGTGTAAAATTTAGATATGTACCTAGATGAACTTGAACAGATTTTAAACGATGTTAAAACCAAGCTTCAATTCGAGCAGCTGCCCAAGTTGGTTCGTCAATTAGAGGCTCAAACTCTAAAGCCCGACTTTTGGCAAGACCAAAACCAAGCAAAAAAAATCATGCGCCAGCTTGAGTTTTGGCGGAGTTTAATTGACCGGATTAAATCAAGCCAGGATAAGTTAGATTTTTTAAAGCGGCTGGCCAAAGAAGTCAACGATGACGACCCTATGTTGATAGAGGAAAAAAACCGCTTGATGTTGGAGATTAACAAGTTAAAAAGAGAAACTTTTTTAACCGGCAAATACGATAAGAACGAAGCCTTAATTACGATTACCGCCGGCCAAGGAGGCACCGAAGCTATGGATTGGACCGCCATGCTGTGGCGGATGTATTGGCGATTTAGTCAAAAAATAAATTGGCCGGTCACCTTGATAGAAGAAAAACCCGGGGAAGAGGTGGGCTTTAAAAAAATATCGGCCAAGTTCGAAGGTGTTGGGGCTTACGGTTGGCTTAAGTTTGAGACCGGCACTCATCGGCTGGTGAGGTTATCTCCATTTAACGCCAATAATTTGCGCCAAACCTCGTTTGCCAGAGTTGAGGTTTTGCCGGTTTTAGACGATGATGTTGAGGTAGTTATAAAAGATGATGATATAGAGTTTGAAGCTTTTAGATCAAGTGGTCACGGCGGCCAGAATGTTAACAAAGTGTCAACCGCGGTTCGTTTAAAGCACAAGCCCACAGGGATAGTGGTTGAGTGCCAAACCCAAAGGTACCAACAGCAAAACCGCAAAATCGCCATGCAGATGTTGGCTGCTAAGCTATGGCAGTTAAAGATGACTCAAAAAGACCAAGAAACTCAAAAAATTCGAGGCGATTACGTCGCTCCTGATTGGGGAACCCAGATTCGATCTTATGTCCTTCATCCTTACAAGCAAGTGAAAGATTTAAGAACTAACTTTACCAGCTCTGATCCTGATTCAATCCTGGACGGCAATATCGAAGAAATGTTAGATGTCGAGATTATTAATTTAAGCCAAGCCAAGAAGTTTAAATAAGGGACAAGAGGCCAAAACCGATTGAAAATTGATAATTGATTATGGTATATTCAAGTTATGATCAACGAAGATTTAATCCATCGAGAAGAACCCTTAACTGATTCGACCGTTCCAGAACAGTCTCAACCGCCCTTGGTCCGCCAGCTTCAAGAAGATGAAGCCGTCAATAAACAAAGGCTAGCCTTAGGTTTCAGTTTAATGGCCGCTTTTTTGGTTTTTTACGGTCTTGGCCTTGGTTTGTTTTGGTTAAAATCAAGGTTGATTACCTCTAAGGCCAATCTTAATCAAAGCCTAAATCAAGCGGGAGGTTCCCAGTCCATCGCCAAGCTTAAGCCGGGCCAAGTTTATGGCAGTGATGATCCCATATTTAAGGATACAGCCGAAGGCTTGTTGGAGGTTAATAAAAATGACGACAAGCCGGGCAGCCATATCTTAATAAGGGGTGATGAGTCACAAACCGCTTACTTGATTTCCAGTGTTTTGGATCTGAATCAGTTTGTGAACCATAAAGTCAAAATTTGGGGTGAGACCCAAGCTGTCAGGGAGGTTGGTTGGTTTTTGGATGTTGGCCGGTTACAAATATTAGAATAGCCAATTGCAGACGCTATGCTTAAGTTTGACAAAGTTAGTTTTAAATATCCTGATGGAACATTAGCCTTAAACAATGTTACGTTTGAAATTGAATCATCCGAGTTTGTTTTTTTAATCGGCCATACCGGCGCCGGCAAAACGACTCTATTAAGATTGATTTTAGGCGATCTGAAACCGACGAAAGGTGAAGTTTTTATCGAAGATAAAAATATCGGCTTGATGAAAGATTGGGAAAGGCAGCTTTTGCGTCAGCAAGTGGGAGTTATTTTCCAAGGCTTAAACTTAATTCCCGAGTTAAATGTTAGAGAAAATCTCTATTTAAAGCTTGAGCTCTCAGGCGTTAAGAAAAATGATCTTGACAGTAAGGTGGCCAAAGCCCTCAAGAAAGTTGGCATGCTGGCTAAGAGAGATCATTTTCCTTCCCAATTATCCGGTGGTGAAAGGCAAAAGATCGCCTTGGCCAGGGCTATTTTACTTGATCCGATCATGATTTTTGCTGATGAGCCAACCGGCAACTTGGACCCGGCTTCGTCCCTGGAAGTTATAGAGGCCATAGCCGAGGTTAACAAGCAAGAAGACATCTTAGTAGTTATCGCTACTCATGACAATAATGTGGTCAATAAGATGAAAAAGCGAGTCATTGCCCTGGAAAAAGGCAAGATAGTAAGTGATAAGCGCAAAGGAGTTTATGTCACTAATTAAGCTATCCTTGATTAATCTTAGGCGCCGGCCGTATCAAAATTTGGCCGTTTTCCTGTCATTATTTATCATCTACAGCCTCATTAGCTTGTTTGTCTTGGTCCTTATGGGTTCGAATCGGGTTCTAAAATATTTTGCCTCCCAACCCCAAATTACGGCGTTTTTAAAAACCGAGGCTTCCGAAGCTTCGATCAACCAGTTGATCATGAAGATTCAACAAACCAACAAAGTTAAGATGGTTCGTTATATTAACAAAAAACAAGCTTTCAAACTTTACCAGCAAGTTAGCAAAAACCCGATCCTGCTTGACATTGTTGATGAGAGTGTTTTCCCAGCCAGTATAGAGGTATCGACCTACCAGCCGGCGGACCTTGAAGCCATATATACGATTCTGGAAACCTCAAACATTGTTGAAGACATTATTTATCAGCGGGATCTGGTCCAGATTATCAATCGTTGGATAAAAAACATCCGCTTGGCCGGCTCATTGCTAGTTGGCTTTTTCCTGTTGCAAACTGTTTTGGTGATTTGGATAGTTACCGGATTTAAGATCTCCAATTTTCGCCAGAGCATTAACATCATGCGCTTGCTTGGCGCTTCAAAAAATTATATAAGCTTGATCTTTGTCTTGGAAAGCTTGATGATCGGCGTTTTAGCCGGTTTATTTGCTTTCGGTTTGGTTTTTGGTTTGATAATAAAGGCTGAGCCTATAATCATTAATCTTATGGGCCAGATTTTAAATTGGCAGGCCATTCCCTACAATTTATTACTATTGCTCTTGCCGATTTTGGTGATGGCCGGCGGTTTGTTTAACGCTTTGCTTTCATTTATTGCCAGCCGGCGGTTCTTAAGATAGGCAACACAGTCTTATCTTATTGTGATAATTTCTGTTTCCGTTTACAATTAAGTTATGAAGTCGATTAGCACTTTTATTGTCAGTTTCCTGGTTTTGATTTTATTGGCATTTGGCTTTTTTCGTTTCACTAATGAGGTTAAGGGGGCTAATGATAAAGTCAATCTGAATCAGGAAATCGAAAAACTCCAGAACGAACTTAACCAAAAACAACAGCAGATTAAAGAATTGGAACAGAAATTGGCTGATACCCTCAAACAAAAGCAAACCTTGGCCGGTCAAATCAGCTATTACAATGGCCAGATTAATTTGACCCAATATAAAATCGATCGGTTGCAAACCGAGGTTCAGCTTTTGGAAAAAAGCATAGACCTTTTGGATAACAAGATCGATATCTTGGATGTCTCTTTGCAGAAAGTTAAAAAAGTCCTTTCTGAAAGGTTGGTTCAGGAATATAAACTCTCAAGAGCCTCATCTTTTAGCTTTTTATCAAATAAGCCGTTTAATTACGGCTTGTCGCTTCGCGTTTATATCGAGCGCCTGGCTAATGCTGACCGGAAAATGGTTAATCGATTGACCGAGATTAAGCGCGAATACCGAAACCAAAAAACCGCCAAAGAAGAGAAAAAAGAACAATTAGACAAAGTCAAACAAAGCTTGGCTTACCAAAAAAAGGTTTTAAGCCAACAACAACATGAGAAAGAAAGGCTTTTGGAGATCACCAAGGGCAACGAAAAACATTATCAGGAAATGTTGGCAACTCTAAAGGCAGAGCAAGAAAACATGGCCAAGGCTTTAAACGGCCTTCTGGCTTCGATAAAGATTCAAAGCGGGCAGAAGGTTAAAAAAGGCGATATCATCGGCCGGCAAGGCAATACCGGCAAGGTTTATCCTCGGCCAACCACTAAGAATCCAACCGCAGGTTCCCACCTTCACTTTATGGTCTTAACCTGCTTGAGCTATTACAAATGCTCGATAAACCCGGAGCCTTATCTGAATAACTCTAAATATCACAACCCACTGAATTCTTGGCGGGTAACTCAAAAATTTGGCAAGACAGCTTATTCCTATGTTTATCCTGATGGCCGACATCATGGTTATGACATGGTTGATTATCATGGGGCGCCGGTTTATGCTATCGCCGATGGAGAGGTGTTTTACGGCACTGATGGCGCTGGTGGTAAATATGCCATTATTAAACATTCGGATAATTTTTACTCGGCTTATTGGCATTTGCAATAGGCTAAAACTAAAAGGCAAAAGCTGGCCAAGCGATTTCATTTTTATCTTTTTATTAAGTTTTTTCTTTGTGCCAGCAGTTTTAGCCGATCAAAGTGACCTGAGCTTGAAATGGTTGTTGCCTAAACCTACTACAGGCAAAGAAGAGATCAAGATTATCAACAGATCAAATAAGGATATTTTGCTTGAGGGCTGGCAAATAGATGATATAGACGGTGGTTCCAAGCCAATTGCATTAAGCGGCGTTATTAAAGCTGGTGGCAGCTTGGTCATAGAACCGTCCGCTCCCATGTTTAATAATGCGGGAGATAGGTTGAGGTTGATTAAAGACGGGATTGTTCAAGAAGAAATCGAATACGATCAGGCTGACGTCGGCATGTATTGGTATAAAGATGAGGTTGACCGTTGGTGTTGGCTTGACAGCCAAAAGCTGGAAGATGGCCCTCTTTGTCCGGCAGCTAGTCCAACCCCAACCGCCATTCCCACTCCTATACCTACCGCCTATATTTATCCCTATGCAGCTTGTTTGGATCTTAAGATTATTAAAATTTACCCCTCGCCCCAAAAGGGCCAACAGGAAATGGTGATGATCTATAACCCGCATCAGTTTGAGGTTGACTTGTCAGGCTATCAAATCGATGATGAGCCAGGACATGGTCGGCCGATCGACCTGGTGGGATCTATTAAGGCGAATGGGGTTAAGGAAGTGATCTTGGCCAAATCTATTTTGAACAATTCTGGCGACCAAGCCAGATTGTTGTGCTTAAGTAGGGTGATAGACGGATTAGTTTATGATAGAGTTGATAAAGGTTATCTTTTGGTGCGAGACAAAACCGATAAGCTATGTATGTTACCTTACCCTTTTTGGCGAACCGACTATCAAGATATAGACTGTTCGGTCAAGAATGACTTAGCTTTATTAAGCTATAAACAATCGCCACCAGTCAAGCCAAAAAGCCGGAGCCAACCCAAGAGCAGGGGACAAGTCTTGGCAAGTAGCGTCGCTTTGTTGCCCAAGCCCCAGCCATTTAAGGTTTATAACCGCCCCCAAGGTGAGCCAATCAAAAAGGCCACAGGCTTGAATACTTGGTTAAACTTAAATCTGGCCACTGTCTTGATCTGGCGCTTGGTTCGTCAAGTTTTGAAGCAATAGGTTAAAGACTAATAAGTAAAACCAGCTAGAAAATTGGCCAACAAGATGAAGGCCGGTTGATAACCTATGATAATGCTTTGAGAGCAGTGAAGAGAGCTAAGTCAAAAAAGTAGACCTTAATTTAACCTGATTGATTCGGTTAGTTTTTCGAAGCCGGTTGAGATGTTTGGTTTTTTAGTATACTTAACTTATGTTTGGTTCAAAAAAGACAGCCTGGCTAACTTTTGTAGCCTGGCTGGTTTTAATTTTTTATCTTTCAAGCCAGCCGGCATTCGTGGTTTCTGAAAAATCAACTTTAGACAACCTGGCCCATATAATCGCCCACATGACAGAGTATGGCATCTTGGCTGTTTTAACTTATAATCTTTTAACTTTTTATTTATCAGATTTAACAGTTTGGTTTAGTTTTGGCTTTGGTTTGCTGTGGGCTTTGTCTGACGAATACCATCAATCTTTTGTGCCTACCAGAAGCGCTTCTTGGGCCGATGTTGCAAGTGACGCCGTATGGCTTATCTTAGGCTTGGTTATGGTTAAGTATGTTTTTCCAAGAACTAAGCTTAGGTATAAAGGCTTAAAAATTTGATGTCGGGCCTTACTCTACCTTAGTTGGATTTATAAACCAAAGAAGGGTTCTTAAATGATATTATATAAGCATGACTAAACCAAAGCTTCTTGTTACCGGCGGCACTGGATATGTTGGCAGTTTTACGGTTCGGGCATTGCAGGACAAATACGAGATATTGATAGTAGACAATCTGCTTTATGGCCATGAAGATGCGGTCCCAAACATCAAAGTAGTCAAACTTGATTTGTCCAACGGTCCGAGATTAAAAGAGTTAATGGCGGAATATAAGCCTGAAGCGGTAGTCCACTTTGCCGCTTATATCCAGGCCGGCGAGTCAGTTACTAACCCAACCAAGTATTTTGTCAATAATGTCAGTGGCAGTTTAAATCTGCTTAACGCCATGGTCGAGGCTGGGGTTAAGAAAATGGTTTTTTCTTCTTCAGCGGCGGTTTATGGTAATCCGGAAAACTTGCCGATTAAAGAAAATCAAACAAAAAACCCGATTAACCCTTATGGGGACTCAAAACTTATGATAGAGATGATGCTTAAGCGCTATCACATGGCTTATGGCTTAAATTATGTCGCTCTAAGATATTTTAATGCTTGCGGGGCTGAGTTGGACGGCTCTTTTGGCGAAGATCATCGGCCGGAAACCCACATTATACCTTTGCTAATTAGGGCTTATCTTAAAGGGGAAGAATTTATTATTTTTGGTAATGATTATAAAACCAAAGATGGGACTTGCGTTAGAGATTATGTCCATGTTTTAGACTTGGCCGATGTCCACAAAGCGGCTTTAACGGCTTTGTTTGACGGCTTAACTACGGCCGAGTTTAACTGTGGCAGCGGAGTCGGGTTTTCAAACCTTGAAATCGTTAAGTCGTTAGAAGCGGTCACCGGCCAACCGGCGGTTTATAAATTTGGTTCCAGGCGGCCAGGTGACCCTGACAAGTTGGTGGCTGGAGTTGATAAAATTAAAGACCAATTAGGTTGGCAGGCTAAGTATTCAGACATAAAAACAATCACGTCCTCAGCTTTTAAATGGCACAAAAACCATCCGTTAGGCTATAATAAATAATATTAAAATTCTTTAAACAATGACAAAACAGTATCCAGAACCGGTTGTTGGCGCTTATGTTTTAAATGATAAAAACCAAGTTTTGTTGATCAGATCACCCAAATGGAGCAATGGTCAGTTATGGGTAGTAGCCGGTGGGCACATAGAAATGGGAGAATCAATAGAACAAGCTTTGGTTAGGGAAGTTAAAGAAGAGCTGGGGATTAAGGTCAAGTATGATAGAGTTTTTAATGTTTTAGAAGGTATTTTCCCTAAAAATTTTCATACAAAAAAGCACTTTATCTACCTTCAAAGCCTATGCTGGATAGTGCCGGGAGAAGAAGTTAAAATAGACAATCAGGAAGTGGTTGAGGCCAAATGGTGGGCCGTTGATCAAGCTTTAAGTTTGGAGGAAAGTCAGCTATATCCCCAAACGAGGAAAAGCTTAAAAATACTAAAAAACATGATCGATTCAGGTTTATTGTTGAATAAATGATTACACAAGTGAGGTCTTTATGAAGCTAGCGGTTATTGGTACTGGATACGTAGGTCTGGTAACCTCTTCGGTTTTTGCTGATTTTGGTAATCAGGTGTTTGGGGTTGATATCGATGCCGACAAAATCAAAACCTTAAAATCGGGTAAAGTGCCGCTTTATGAACCTGGTTTGTCTGACCTCTTAATCAGAAACCAAACTTCAGGCCGTTTGGAGTTTACAACCAATTATTACCAAGCGGTTTCGGAAGCTGATGTTGTTTTTATTTGTGTTGGCACACCGTCAAATGCCAAAGGTGAGGCTGACCTTCAGTATGTCTTTTCTGCCAGCCAGTCTTTGGCCCCACATCTTAAAAACGGCGCTGTGGTGGTTATCAAGAGTACGGTGCCGCCTGGGGCTCATCTTAAAGTCAAGCAGATAATAGATAAGGTTACCCAAGTCAAATACTTTTTGGCCAGCGTACCTGAGTTTTTGCGCGAAGGCAGTGCCATAGAGGATACCTTAAGGCCCGACCGGGTGGTGATCGGCACAAATAACCGGCAAGCCCAAAAACTTCTCTTAGACCTTCATCGCCCCATCAATGGCAAGCGCATCTTAACTGACATAATTTCGGCCCAATTAATCAAATATACAGCCAATGCTTTCTTGGCTAGCAAGATTTCTTTTGCTAATGAAGTGGCCAGATTGTGCGACGCTTACGGGGCGGACGTGATGCAAGTTATGAAAGGTGTTGGCGAGGACAAGCGCATTGGCAAAGCGTTTTTGCACCCGGGCATAGGTTATGGTGGCAGTTGCTTCCCTAAAGATGTTAAAGCCATCTTGGCTTTTGGTCGGCAACAAGGCGTTAATTTGAGTGTGATCAACGGGGCTCATTTAACAAACCAAACCCAAGTTGATTATGTTATAGCCAAGATCAATAGTTATATTCCAAATTTAAAGGCAGCCAAAGTGGGAGTTTTAGGCTTGGCTTTTAAAGGCAACACGGATGACACCAGGGAGTCTCGAGCCTTATTACTGATCGAGGCGCTCTTGGCCAAAGGGTCAAAAATCTATGCTTACGATCCGATGGCGGCAGAGTATGTGCAAAAGTTTTATCCACAGCTAAAAATTAATTACCGCTCCAGTTGGCAGGATGTAGCTAAAGATGTAGAAATTTTGATCATCGCCACTGACTGGAATGAGTTTAAGGAACTAAGCCTAGATGAATTGGGCAAAGTTTCTAACTTAAAATATATTTTTGATGGCAGAAATATCTTGAATCCCGATTCGGTTAAGCAAGCCGGCTTCAAATATATCGGCGTTGGCCGGTAGTGCGTCAAGGGATTTATTTTTGGACATGGTTATAAATGAGTTTGAATTTATTATCTTTTAGTTTAAAATAGATTATGCTTTTAAAGACTAAAGCCAAGAAAAAAGCTCTGATAACCGGAGTTTTTGGCCAGGACGGTTCTTATCTGGCCGAGCTTTTAATTAAGAAAGGCTATCAAGTGACCGGCACTTACTATCCTAACCGCCCTCGGCCGGAGTATGCCCAGTCTTTTGCCGATAAATTAGAGCTTAAACCGTTGGACATTAGCCAAACAAATAAATTAAACCAGGTTTTATCGGCTGATTACTACGACGAGATTTACAACTTAGCCGCTATAACTTTTATTCCTAAAGCCGATAGAACGCCGGTTATGGTGAAAGAGATTAACACAGATGCGGTGGTTAATATTTTAGAGTTTTTAAGTAAGAATAAGCTTAGTAGCCGCTTTTTTCAACCGGCATCGGCCCATATCTTTGATTTTCACCAACCTATGCCCTTAAGTTTAAAATCCAAGATTAACCCTGACAAGCCTTATGCTATAAGCAAAGCTAGCAGTTTTTTTTGGACCAGGTTTTATCGTCAAACATATAACCTCTATGCCGTTAATGCGGTTTTATTTAACCATGAATCGGAAAGACGACCAAAAGATTTTGTCATTATGAAAATAATCCACCAGGCGGTTGAGATTAAATATGGCTTAAGGCAAAGGATTAAGTTAGGTAATTTGGATATCGCTCGGGACTGGGGTTATGCGCCCGATTATGTTGAAGCTATTTGGCTGAGTCTTCAACAAAACAATCCGGAAGATGTTTTAATCGCTACTGGCAAGTCCCATGACTTAAAATCTGTTTTGGACTTGGTTTTTGATTTTCTTGAGCTTGGAAAGTGGGCTGAGTATGTTGAGGTTGATTCCGGCTTGATAAGACATGATGATGTCAAGGTTGTGTTTGGCGATCCAAAAGAAACCGCCAAACGCTTAAGTTGGCGGCCGGTCACCGAATTTAAAACCATGATCGGTAAGATAATTAAGTTTAAATTGGCGGAACTTAAGCCATGAAAACCATAGTCGTTACCGGCGCTGCCGGTTTTATCGCCAGCCATTTATCCAGAAAGTTAATGGATATGGGCTTTTTTGTTGTTGGCGTCGATAACTTTTTATCCGGCCAAGAGAGAAATATTGACTGGCTAAAGAGCTTTGGCAACTTTAACTTTGTTAACAAATCGGTCGAGGAGCTAACTTCATCGGATCTACCTTCTTCGATATGGGCCATGGCCCATTTAGCTTCTCCGGCTTCTCCGTCTGATTTTAGTAAAATTCCAGAAGAGATCATTTCTGTCAATACTTATGGGACTTTAAATTTATTAAAATTAGCCCAAAAGTTTCAGGCTCGGTTCTTATTCGCATCAACTAGTGAAATTTATGGTGACCCCCTAGTTCATCCACAGCCGGAAACTTATTGGGGTAACGTCAATCCCCAAGGGGTAAGATCGGTCTATGATGAGGCTAAACGCTTAGGAGAAACTTATGTTAGCCTGTTTCGTCGTTGCTATGACCTGGATAGTCGGATTGTTAGGATCTTTAATACCTATGGTCCGAGAATGCGCTTGAATGATGGCCGGGTTATCACTAACTTTGTCCAAGCTGTTTTGTCTGGCCAGCCGCTTAAAATATATGGTGACGGGAACCAAACCCGGTCGTTTTGTTATGTTGATGACTTGGTGGAAGGCTTAACTGTTTTGATTTTAAAAGATGATTTGGTCGGTCAAACCGTTAACTTAGGCAATGATGTCGAGATTAGTGTCAATCAATTAGCAGCTGTCTTTGAAGAGGTGCTCAATCGAAAATTAGACAAAAGATTAGCCCCACTGCCATCCGCCGATGATCCTAAAAGGCGCCGGCCGGATTTGGCCAAAGCCAGAAAATTGTTAAACTACTGGCCAAAGGTTAGTCTTAAACAAGGCCTGGCCAAAACTTATCAATACTTTAAAGAACTTAACTATGTCGATGACAAGTAAATCCAAGGCTGTTATTATTTTGCCTACGTATAACGAAAAAGAAAACGTCGAAACTTTAATACCTCTATTGTTTGACCAGGTCTTGCCGGAAATAAAAAACTGGCAGATTAAGGTTTTGGTTGTTGACGATAACTCTCCGGACGGAACGGCGGAAACGGTCAAGGCTTTGCAACAAAAATATCCTTCTTTAAATCTGATAATGGGCCAAAAACAAGGTCTGGGCAAGGCTTATTTTAAAGGTATGAACTACGCTGTTAAAAAGTGTCAGCCACAGGTTTTAATCCAGATGGATGCGGACCTGTCCCACAATCCCAAGTTATTGACCGCGATGTTGGATAAGATCGATTTAGGCTATGATTTGGTTATCGGCAACCGCTACATCAAAGGCGGCTCAGTACCCGATGATTGGGGTCTAAAGCGTAAGTTTTTATCCTTTATTGGCAACTTAACCGCCTCTTTGTTTTTATTTAATTGGCGGGTCAAAGATTGGACAACGGGTTATCGAGCTATAAAAACCAAGGTTTTTGAGGCGCTTAAGAAGGAAATGGATAAAAAAGAATTCAACGGTTATACGTGGCAGATTGCTTTTTTGAACAAGAGCCTTCAGCATAATTTTAAGGTCGGTTTTGTACCTTTGAACTTTATAGACCGGCGGATAGGCGAGTCAAAATTAGGATCAGAATATATCGTCAACACTTTATTTTATTTAATTACTGACATAATCAAGAACCCGCCCCGCTTTTATCGGTTTGCTTTGATCGGCTTTTTTGGCTTTTTAGTTAACTTCTTTGGCTTAGCCTTTTTTGCTTATTTAATCAAAGATAATTGGCCCAGCCTTTCGGTTGGGATACGAAACACCATAGCCAATAGCATCGCCGCCGAACTTTCCATCATCTCCAATTTTATCTTCAATAACATCTGGACTTTCCATGACCGCAAATTAGTTGAAGCCAAGGAGATTGTTTCCCAATTTGTCAAATTTAACTTGTCCTCATTCACCACTGGAATTTTAGTGCCGTCATTGATTATCGGTTTGGGCACTTTAATCCTTGGCGACCAATACCGCCAGCTGATATTGGTTCTGGTAATTGCTTTTTTTACAGTCCCGGCCAATTATATTATTTACAATCGCTTCATTTGGAGAAATAAAACATAACATGCCTATCTTTAAGCAAGAATCAGAGGTGAAGTTATTTGGTATGACCGTAAGTGAATTGGAAGCTTATGCTAGAAGTAAAATTGAACTGCCACCAGAGAATCTGATGATTTTTACCAACGCTTGATTGAAGCACTGTTTGAAATACTAGGGACAGGCATGTATTTAAACAGAGAACTTTAGTTGTATCTTTAGCTGCCAACTGGGCCAGGGAAACACTACAAACCTTAAAAGAAATAGAAGCAGGGCGAAAAGAAGAGGAAAGACGTCGCCTTGAGTCATCTAGAAGATGGGCTGGCGAAATAAAATAGCTTCTATTTCTTCTTCTTAAAAATATATTTATCGTCTTTATAATCAACCACTATTGTATCGCCTGGCTTGAATTTATTGGCGATTAATTGTTTGGAAATGGCGTTTTCGACTTCCTTTTGGATGGTGCGCTTGAGAGGTCTGGCTCCAAAGGTTGGTTCAAATCCTTGTTTAGCTAAGGCTTTGATAGCTTTTTGGCTGACTTCCAGCTTAATATTTTGACCGTGCAATAACCGTTTGGTTGATTCCAACAATAGATCAACGATAGCCTCGATATGCTTTTGACTTAGTGCATGAAAGACGATGATCTCATCGATTCGATTAAGAAACTCAGGTTTAAAGTATGATTTTAAAAGATCCATTAATTTGGTTTTTAACTCATCAAATTTGTCAGGAGTTTCAGCATATTCTTGGATTAGCGATGATCCTATGTTTGATGTGGCGATAATGATAGTATTTTTAAAATCAACAGTTTTACCATGATTGTCAGTTAATCGGCCATCATCCAAAAGCTGGAGCAAGATATTGAAAACCTCAGGATGAGCCTTCTCGATCTCATCAAGAAGAATAACAGCGTACGGTTGTCGCCTGACGGCTTCAGTTAGTTTGCCACCTTCTTCGTAGCCAACATAACCGGGAGGAGATCCTATTAAACGAGAAACGGTATGCTTCTCCATAAACTCACTCATGTCTATTCTAATCATATGGTCTTCTGAGCCAAACAGAACCTCGGCCAGGGTTTTAGCCAGTTCAGTTTTGCCGACCCCGGTTGGCCCCAGGAACAAGAAGGATCCGATCGGTCGGTTGGGGTCTTTAAGACCAGCCCTGGCTCGGCGGATGGCTTCGGCCACGGCGGTAACGGCCTCATCTTGGCCGACTATGCGCTCATGCATAACCTTTTCTAGTTTTAATAACTTGTCTTTCTCTTCTTGGGTTAATTGCTTTACCGGTATGCCGGTTAACTTGGAAACGATGGTGGCAATGTTGTCAACAGTGACTACCGGAGTATCACTGCCTTTTTGCCGATTCCAGTCTTCCAGAGCTTTGTTTTTTTCAGTCTCTAGTTTTTTGATTTGTCGCTTGAACTCTTCAGCTTTACCGTAATCTCTAGCAGATGAGGCGGACTCCAACTCTCTCTTTAACTTGGCCAACTTTTTATCCAAATCTCTTATTTCCCTTGGCTTAGTGGTAAAACGAAGCCTGACCATAGCTGCAGCTTGATCGATAAGATCAATGGCTTTATCAGGCAGATACCTAGATTGGACGTACCTATCAGATAATTCAGCGGCAGCAACAATGGCTTGTTTGTCTATCTTGACACGGTGGTGGGCTTCATAACGGTCTTTTAGACCGTTTAAGATTTCAATGGTCTCTTCTACACTGGGTTCTTTTATCAAAACTATCTGAAATCGCCTTTCTAAGGCCGCATCTTTTTCTATATACTTGCGGTATTCATCAAGAGTTGTGGCGCCAATTAAATGAAGATCACCCCGGGCTAAAGCCGGTTTGATCATATTGGAAGCATCGACGGCACCTTCAGATCCGCCGGCGCCGACCAAAGTGTGAATTTCGTCGATGAAAATGATTAATTGATCGGAGTTTTTGGTAATCTCGTCAATGATTTTTTTGAACCTGTCTTCAAACTCGCCTCGATATTTAGTTCCGGCTACGACACTGCCGACATCCAAAGCGACAACCCTTTTATCTTGTAGATTCTCCGGAACGTCTTTTTGAATAATTCTTTGGGCCAAGCCTTCAACAATGGCGGTTTTGCCGACTCCGGGTTCTCCAACCAAGACCGGATTGTTTTTGGTTCTGCGAGATAAGATCTCAATAACTGTCTCAACTTCATCTTCTCGGCCAATAACCGGATCAAGTTTGCCTTTTTTAGCTTCTTGAGTTAAGTCACGAGAATATTTATCCAAGGTTGGGGTTTGGCTGGTTGTTTTGATCTTGCCCTCTTTACCGACTTTTTTTAAGACAACCGTCCTTAGTTTTGTATGAGATAAACCGGCTTTTTTAAGGATTTGAGCGGCTAGGCCTTCATCTTCCCTGATCAGGGCCAAAAGCAAGTGCTCCGGGCCGATGTATGACTTGCCCAGTTCTTGAGATTCTTTAAAGGCTAATTCGAAGATGAGTTTGGTTCTGGGTGATAATTCTGGTATTTCATTATCTTTTAAAGCTTCTTTTTTGCTCCTTTTTAATTCCTTCTCAGCTAAACTTTTCAAGGTATTAACCTCTGATTTGGCAGCCTTAATAACTTCTTCGACTACTTCATTGTTTAAAAGGGCCAAGAGAAGATGCTCGCTATTTAACATCCGAGAGCCATTTTGCTTAGCGATATTGATAGCCTCAGCTATTGTTTTTTTGCTGTCGTCCGAAAAATATTCTGTAATATCTATCTGCCTTACATGAGGTTGATATGTTTCTTGGTTTGGCCTGAAACCTTCATCAAAGTTGTCTAACAAGCCGCCAAAAAAATCATCAAATAAGGAGAAGCTGTGGCTGCTGCCTCTGATTTGAGCAGCGCAAAAAGAACATAGATCCAAAGTTTGTCTTTGACCATTTCGAATGACGGTTAGCCGAGTAGTAGCTGGTCTGAGATTGCATTTTTGGCATAGCACCTTAAGCCTCCTTTGGTTTGCTTAATTTAATTGAAACTTTAACTAAATTTAACACACAAATGATTAAAAATCAAGCACTCTAATTGTAAGAGTGCTAAATTAGGCGATAGATCATTCGCAAAGTTGGATAAAAATCTCTTTGGTAAAAGGTAAAATCAGGATCGGAAGCGCTCAAGCTGTTTAATTTATTGTCAATAAACTCAAGCTCTTGGATGATGTAGGGTTGGATTTGACTTGTGAGTTGGGCTTTGATTTGGTTAATTAATTTTTGATTGCGCTTGCTTAAGCGTTTGGCAAGGTTAATGTACCGGGAAGAATACAGTGGTGTGGCAGAGTTGATTTTGAGCAAAATTGAGTCTATTTGGTTTAGATAATCCAAAAACTTGAAGCTATCGTTTTGGTTCATCTTGGCAGCATAAGCAAAACCGGCAGCTTTAAAATAGCTTAATTTGTTTTTAACCAATCGAAGATAAATTGTTCTTCTTTGGTTAAACCGCTTGCTTAAATTCAGATAGCGCTTGATCGACCTGAGATAGTAGCTTAAGCGCCGATTAGTTTTTACACTTGGCAAACCCTCGATCTGCTTAATCAAATAAAGAATTTGTTCTTCTTCAGACAGAGAGCTGTTTTTAAGTTCAAGATAAGTTTGGTTTGGAGAAAAATCATATGTATAACTTATAGTTTGGCCGTTAACGATTGATCCGGCTTGGGTTTGCCATGACACTTCACCGGAGTTTAGGCCTAAACCTATGTCTAGCTTGTAGTCGCCGTCATCATAACCAATTAAATTGATTTTGAATTGTTTATCACTGTTAAGACCTGGAATAACTAGGAGTTGATCATCTTCATCGTAATAGACAGTTTGATTGTTGCCATTATAACCATATGTGTGGCCAGCTTCGTCTACAACTTGAAGATAAACTGGCGAGTGGACGAAAAAGAGGATGGAACTTCGATAAGTACCGGCCAATAAAGGTTGATTGATGATTGAAGAGGTGGATAAATTAAGATCATCTAATATTTTAGAGATCGATTGATTAGTTGATATGGTTTCTAAATGAGATTGGTTTTCAAGTTGGTATTGAGTTTGAGGGGTGTAATACCCAGCACTTGAAGCTAAAACAGTTCCATCACCCTGGGAACTAGTGATTTGCTTAATTATGTGACCGTCTGGCCAGCGATTATTAAGTTTATCCCAATAATCAATTTGGCCATCAACCGTAATTTTATCTAAGGTTGTTTTACCGGTGCCATAAAACGGGTTGATATTGTTTGGAAAACTCAATTGGCTCAGCCAATTATTGATAAAAGCATATTGATTAGCAGGTAGATATTGATTGTTTGAATTTAATAGATACGGATAAGCAGGTAACAGATCTTTTATTACTGGAGCCAGAGATCTTATTGTATTTAACCGGGAACCATATCGAGGTTGGTTTAA
>JAJRVN010000027.1 GCA_024277325.1 Patescibacteria group bacterium
ACAGGTAAGTTTTCGTTAACCAAGGTAAGCAAACCCTTGAAGTGACTTGGCTTAATTAATAACTAACCCAAACAGTAAAATCGGCTGGGGCCAGACTCTAAATCTGGCCAATCAGCCGGCAGTTAAATTTAGTGGCCGCTGCCACCACTTTTTTGCGAATGATTTCAGCTTGACGGCTGGTTAGTTGCCTGTCTGGGCTCAAATAAGCCAATTTTACGGTTAATCGATTTTGGTAAAGGTTAACTAAGTTTATCTGGGCTATGCGTTTATCAGCTTGCTTAAGCCTGATCAAAAGGCGAAATGGCTCCAAGCCGGCCGGCAACTCAAAAGTGAGATCTTCAATTATCGGCGTGAACCTGGTTGTTGCTGGCGGATGAGGCTTAAGCTTGATAGCTTGGCTAAGAAAAACATAATCAAACTCGACCGCCCAAAACCGGCTGACCAAAGCCAGATCTGCCAGGGGCTTGGCTTTATAGCTTAAGCGATATCTATGGCTGACGTTGGCTTTGTAGTCAGC
This sequence comes from Patescibacteria group bacterium, assembly GCA_024277325.1. Classification (GTDB taxonomy): domain Bacteria; phylum Patescibacteriota; class Microgenomatia; order JAADGY01; family JAADGY01; genus JAJRVN01. The sequence continues at coordinate 518 of JAJRVN010000027.1, forward strand.
TAAAACTTTATCATTTTGGCTTAAGTTCAAAGACGAATAATCAAGCCGGGCATACTCAAGCAGATTGTTAACGATTCGGTTTAAGTCGGCTTGACTGGGCGTCATTATGGCCAAACGTTGCACCTCACTTGGCTTGCGATTGATGGCTTGGTAGCTTCGATTCATCTCAAAAATGCCTATAGGTTTGTCAAGTGGTAAATTCTTGTTTAAATTATCCTTTAAATACTGCCAATCGCCGGCCAGTAAGCTAGATTTCATGTATTTGGCTTCGGCCGAGATCGGGTTGGTAACCTCAATCAAGTTATCGGTTTCTATCTTAAAATATTCAAGCTGGGCTTGGGAATAAAAGCCATAAGTATTAACTTGGTACAAACCCTGGCCAGTTAAGAAGTTTTTAATTTGAGTTTCCTGATGGTAATCATAGGTTTCTTTTTGGTTGATAAAGCCAAGCGGTAAAGGTTCGGATTTAAGTTTGAAATACCCCCAACCTCGAATAATTTCTTCGATGACGTCTTCTTTTAAGTGAATGTCTTGACGCCAATGTGGCGGCACCGCTTCAATTTCTCCATTCTTTGATTTAACTGAAAAGTGAAACCCCGTTAAAATCGAGGCCATCTTATCAGATCCAAGCTTTAAGCCTATCAATCGCTTAAACTCTGCCGTCGTTACCTTGATAGATGGGCTGTCTGTCTTTTTAGCTTGGCCGCTGATTTTGATACCGATAATCTTGGCTTTGGCATGCTGCCGGTACAGATCAAGCAGGTAAGCTAAGGCCTGTAAGGAAGTTTGGGAACTTGGCTTGTGAATAAAGCGGTTGGCGGCATCAGAAAACAAACCCAACCTCATGGCCGTCCTTCTTATTTGGTACGGATCAAATAAGGCCGTTTCCAAAAGAACTTGGGATGTTTCTGGAGTTATTTCCGTATCTAAGCCACCGATTATACCGGCTAAGGCCACCGGCTGATCACCGGCCCAAATCAAGATATCATTAGCGTCCAACAGCCTGGTCTTGCCATCTAAAGTCTTGAAGGCTAGGGACTTACCGGCCGGTTTAATCGCCAAGTTTTGGCTTGGCAGTTTGTCGGCGTCGAATGTGTGAAACGGCTGGCCATACTGCCACATGACATAGTTGGCTAAATCGACAATGTTGTTTTTAACCGCTACGCCGGCTTGGCGCAAGCGTTGCTGGATTAAGCCTGGAGTCGGTTGAGGCTTTAATTCAAGCAAGACAGCCACGTAAAGCGGGCAGTTTTGCGGCTGCCGGGTTATTTGCCAATCATCAAGACCGGGCACATCTTTAAGCTTTATCTTAATCTTTGGCAGGTTTAAACGACTGTTTTCAATAAAGGCAACTTCATACGCCAAACCCACCATCGACATCAAATCACCACGGTTATAAGTTACATCTATATCCAAAACCGGCTGGTTGTCAACTTGGTCAACTTTGTCAACGCCGATAGAAATCAAGGACAATTTTTGGCTTAGGTCTTGAGCCGTTGACTTAATCTCAACTAAGCTCTTAAGCCAGTGATATGGAGCTTTCATCTTAACCTCTCAAAAACCATAAATCACCTTGGTAAAGATCGCGGATATCATTGATTCCGGTTTTAAGCATCAACATTCTATCCGGGCCAAAGCCCCAAGCAAAGCCGGAATAGACATCAGGGTCAACGCCGGCGTTTTTAAGAACTTGAGGATGGACCATGCCGGCACCGGCGATCTCGAACCATCCGCTATTGGAACAGATTTGGCAGCCTTTGCCTTGGCAAAAAACACATTTAGCATCAACCCCGACTCCAGGTTCAACAAAAGGATAATATTTTGGCCGGAATCGGCTTTCGGTTACATCTCCAAGTATCTGTTTTAAAAAATAATCGCTCAACCACTTAAGGTGGTTCATGTTGATGCCTTTGTCAACCACCAAGACTTCAAACTGAGAAAAAGTATGTGAGTGGCGCGGGTCTAAAATCTCGCGCCGAAAACAACGGTCAAAAGCCATAACTCTCAACGGCACACCACATTCTTTTAAGGCCCGCAGTTGGACATTCGAAGTGTGGGTTCTTAAAAGTAACGGCTCTTGCTTAACGTCATTCAGATTAAGATACAGAGTGTCCCACAAATCACGGGCCGGGTGGCCGGGTGGGATGTTTAAGCCAGCAAAGTTGAACCAGTCATTTTCTATGTGCGGACCGACAAACTCAATAAAGCCAAGTCGATGAAATATGTTTAAGGTTTTTTGTCTTAGCCATTCGATCGGATGCAAACGGCCGAAACTGGCCGGTAAATATGCGGTTAAGGGGGCATCGGCCAGGTTGGTTTGAGTTTGGCTGTGTAAATCTCTAGCTTTAGCGATGAGAGCCTTCTCTATCTTGGCTTTAAGCCGATTGACCTCAGGCCCGATTCGCCGCTTATCGGCTAAATCCAACCGGCTCATAGCTTTAAACAACTGATTAACCTCTCCTTTGCGGCCTAAGTAGGTCAGCTTCAGCTTGTCCAGATCGGCTAAAGAGGTAACCTGGCTTAGTTGTTGGCTAAAGCGCGAGCTAATAAGTTTGAGCTTGTCTTTCATAATGGTTTAATTATAACTCAACAAATGATTTTGGCAGGTGATTCTGCCTCGCAAGCAACACCTGTAAATACCATTTACGTCCACTACACCAATATATAGCAACTAACGGTTAATTCCTTTTGTTTCCCAACCATAAACCTAAGCTTAAAAATAAATCCTAAATTCGAAATACGAAGCTCCAAATACATCCTAAGCCTTAAATACGAAATCCTAGACTCTTTTGATTTTTAAGGTTGTTGGTGCTTGGGTATTGGTTATTGTTTAGGTCAATTAGAAATTAGGTCAATTCATCTTCCTTTCTCGTCAAAGGTGGCAACTTTTAACTTTTAACTTTGAATTTTTTACCTATTACTTATTTTGTGGCATAATATAGGCATGGTTAAAAAAGCTAAAAAACAAGCCCAGCCCAACCAAAAAGATCAAGCTTTAAACATGGCTTTGGAACAAATTAAAAAACAGTTTGGTCAAGGAGCAATCATGACGCTGGCCGGCAATGCCAACATCGACGTCGAGGTCGTGTCAACCGGCTCGGTGGCTCTGGACATTGCTCTAGGCATCGGCGGTTTTCCTCGTGGTCGAATCAGCGAGATCTACGGCCCGGAAGCCTCAGGTAAAACCACCGTCTGCCTCCACACCATCGCCAACGCCCAAGCCGACAGCGGCCGGGCCGCCTTCATCGATGTTGAACATGCTCTTGATCCGGCCAGGGCCAAAACCATAGGCGTCGACCTGGATAAACTGATTATCTCTCAGCCAGACAGCGGCGAACAAGCTTTGGAAATAGTTGAAACTTTAATCAGATCCGGCAGTCTGGACGTCATCGTGGTTGACTCGGTGGCGGCTTTAGTGCCAAGAAGCGAGCTTGAGGGCGAGATGGGCGACAGCTCGATCGGCGTCCAAGCCCGGTTGATGTCGCGAGCTTTAAGAAAACTAACCGGCATCGTTTCCAAATCAAAAACATCACTTATCTTCACTAACCAAATTCGGCACAAAATAGGCATTATGTTCGGCAATCCGGAAACAACTTCCGGCGGTCTGGCTTTAAAGTTTTACACCTCGGTCAGGATTGATTTAAGAAAGATCGCCAATATTAAAAAGGGTGACAAAATCATCGGTTCGCGCCATCGAGCTAAGGTAGTCAAAAACAAGATGGCGGCACCTTTCAGAATAGCTGAGTTTGACATAACCAATGATGAAGGCATTTCCTACACCGGCGGTTTGATCGATGTCGGCTTGGAAATGGGTATCTTAACTCGGTCAGGCGCCTTTATCAAATGGGACGGCTCAACCTTGGGCCAAGGCAAAGAAGCCGCTAAAAAAGCCTTAAGGGAAGATTCCAAACTGCAAGCCAAGCTGAAAAAAGCTATCTACGACCATTTAAAATCAGGTGATACGCCAAGAACCATCAATGCCTCGTAATTTAAGCATAAATTTTACCTCGCCCGGATTTAAACTTAAATCGCCAAAAACCAAAGTTAACCCGCTTAAGTTTGATACCGATGATAAATTGATAGATCATGTCTTGGTCTTGCTGTTTAATCTCATTCCGTCTTTTAACAAATATCTAAGCCAGCGACCTCACAGCCATTCTGAAGTGAAGGACTATTTGAAATCTAAATTTGACAAGCTACAGATAAGCGTTTCTGATGAAGCTTTCTTTGGCAAGTTGGTTGACTATTTGATTCAGGAAAAGATACTAAACCAAGAGGCCGACTTTATCCGTTTTTGGCTGATTAGCCGGTCAAGCTCAACTCCCAGGTCGCTATATGGAATTAAATACGAACTAAGAAGCAAAGGTGTTAACGCTAACTTAATCGACCGCATCGTCCAAGAAATGGCCGGCCAGGGCAAGTATGATGAGATTGAGGCTTTAAGAAAGCTGTATCAGCGCTACAAAACCAAGCCTTGGCCCAAGTTCAAACAGGCGGCCATTCGCCACCGATTCAAGTTTGAAACCATAAAAAGGCTGGAGAATGAATTAGCGAACTAATCATAACTTTCCCGGAGCGTCAACCATAGACCGATTTCTTAAGTGGATAACTAGAAGGTGAAGTAGCGGCTTTTTCTTTTTCGCCAAGCCGGTGATTGGCGAACCAGTTTGACTTGATGAGCCGGATCTTTAAGCACTTTCTTGATAGCCTCTTCTAAGAAAATAGTATTTTGCGAGCCCTTAAACAAAATAGCCTCGCCGCCCGTAATGACTTCCTTCAGCTTATCTCCCAAATGATGGCTGTATTTGAAATAATCAACCTTGGCCTTGGGTTTGAGCTTTTCGACAATCGGCAAAAAGAAGCGTTTCATATCTTGGCCCACCAAAAACAAATGGTCAAATTCCAAACGGCTGACCATCTTTGCCAGTTGCTCATGCTTTTTTTGGCTTAAGGCCCCCAATTCGCGCATTTCCCCCAAAACCAAGATTTTACTTCTTTTTTCAAACAAATGGTAAAAATGGTTAATGATTCTCACCATGGCATCATACGGAGCATTATAGCTGGAATCCAAAATGACGGTATTTTTGATGCCTCTTAACAACGAAAACCGGCCGGGCAAATTGAAGTTATCCAAGCCTGCTTGGATCTGCTGTTGGTTCATACCCAATTCAAGGCCGATAACCACGGCGGCGGCGATCAGTCTAGCATATTCAGTAAACAAACCCATGCCTTTAACCACAAAATCATAAGTTTTTGTCTTATAAGTTAAGGTTAAATAAAAATCTGTTCCTTTAAGCTGGCTTGACACTTTGATGTTGGCCAAGTTATCAACTAAACTTAAAGACAGCGCCATAGACTTTAAGTCTTGGTTTTCTTGTAAAAACGATTCCATTTGGGCTTTGATGTAGGTATTGTCCTGGTTGTAAATCACCCAACCCCCCTTTAACAAAACCGCTTTTAAGAGCTTGGTTTTTTGGTCGGCTATCAAATCCAAAATTTCATTTTCTTGGACTAGACCGCTGTCTTGGCTAAATTGAAGGGAGTGCATCGAGGTTACCTCCAAACAAACAGCAATCTCCGGTATAAAAAGCGAAAGCAAGAAATCCATATTGTAAGGATATTTAAGCGAATCAATGCCCATCTCAGCTAAATACCACCTGGCTGTTTCGTTTTTAACAGCTTTAAATGGAGCTAGAATTACCGGCTTAAACCAGCCCAGCACGCCAACCGCCGGCTTAAGCCCTAAGATATCAAGTGGCAAACCTATTTCGCTGTTTGCCTTAAACGAACTTTTGTGACTTAAGTTGGAGTGTTTAAAAAGACTGTCTAGGATATGCAAAAAAGAAGTTTTGCCCATGCTGCCAGTGATGCCGATAATCTTTGGCCGCCAAATTTCAAGCTTAATCCTAGCCCAAAACTTAAACCAATTGACCAAGACAATATATAAGCCGGATTTCATATAAGCTGATTATATCAACTCATTTCGGCCACCGCACCAAGATATGAGTGGTTTACCGTTTTGGCGATTGGCGTTTGCGCCGGGCCTTGCCGCCCTGGCCGGGCTTGCGCCGTTCTTTTTCTCTTGGATCTCGGGTCAAAAAACCGGCGGTTTTCATTATTGACCTAAACTTATCTGTGTCATATTTGCTTAACGCCCTGGCTAAAGCATGGTTTAAGGCGCCGATTTGAGCCATAACGCCACCGCCGATTATTTTAGCTTGAAAACCAACTCTGTCCTCAACTTGAGCCAGGCGCAAAGGTTGAGCGTACACGGATGTTAAAATCTTGGATTTGAAATAATCTTGAATCGGCGTGCCATTAACCAGCCACTCTCCTTTTTTAAAATTAAGTCTGACTCTGGCCACGGCTCGCTTTCTTCGACCAACTGCGGTAATCGTCAAGCTGGCCCTGGTCTTTGATGTGGTTTTTTTCACTGTCATAAATTAACCTTTTTTAAATTTATCTTGATAAGGGTGGTTGGTGCCGACAAATATCTTTAACCGAGCTAGCCTCTTTGACCTGAGTTTATTTTTCGGCAACATATTTTTCACCGCTTGGCGCAAAACGTCGGCCGGCTTTGTTTCAAACATCCATTTGGCTGACCGTTGCCTTAAGCCTTTAGGATAATGGGTATGGTGCGAATAAACTTTTTCCTCTTGTTTTTTGCCGGTAAACTTAACTAGGGCAGCATTCTGGACCACAACAAAATCACCCATATCAAGATAGGTCACATAATTGGGCTTGAGTTTGCCGATCAAGCAGGTGGCTATTTGAGTGGCTAACCGGCCAACCACTTTATCTTTGGCGTCAAAATAATGCCACTGCCTTTGAATTTGCTTGGCACTAACCATGGTTGTTTTTTGTTGTTTTAGTTCTGTCATTTGGCCACCTTTTTGGTTTTAGTTTCTTTTTTAACCTGCTTGGGTGTTTCTTTTTTGGCCGGCTTGGACTTAGTCATCTTCTTGGTTGCAACAGTGGTTTTGGCCTTATCCGGCTTGGCTGGTGTGGTCGGGTTGAATAAAATCTTTAAGGTTGCCAAAACCGTATTGTCTCCGCGTTGCTGTCCGGACCGGCGTAAACTGGTATAGCCACTTGACACCGGTCTTAACTTGGGCAAAATTTCATTCTTGAGCTTAAAAGCCATTGTAGGGTTGTTGCCCAATCGAGAAATTAACAAGCGAGTATGGTGCAGATCATCCTTTTTGGCGAGATTAACCATCTTATCAAAGTAAGCTTTAAGGGTTTTTGCCTTAGTTATGCTTGTGGTTATTTTATGATGATCAATTAAGGCAACCGCTAAATTTCTCAATAAAGATCGCCTATGATCTTTACCGCTCCCGATACGATAACCTCGCTTTAAATGACGCATTTTAGGTTATTTCTATCTTGAATTTTTTAAGGTTTTTAATCAACATATCAACAGATTTTTTGCCCAAATTTTTAATTGAATACAAATCTTGTTTATTCATCTTGGACAGGTCGAACAAAGTATAAATCTCGGCTCGCTTAAGGGCGTTGATCACCCTGACCGGCAAATCCAGCTCATCTATTGAGATCGAGGTAGTTTCATCAGTTTTATCTGTCAAACTTTGGCTGTCAAAACTAGTTGATGGCTTGGCTTCTTCATCAAAAGATGGGTTCACAAAATGATTAAAATGGTCTCTTAAAATCACCGCCGCTTGCTTGACGGCATCTTCAGGCTCGATAGCCCCATCGGTAGTAATTTCTAAAACCAGCTTGTCCCAGTCGGTTTCCCGGCCGACACGAGTCGCCTCAACTTTATAGTTAACCTTGATAACCGGACTAAAGAAAGCATCTATTGGAATAACCCCCAGATGCGGTTTGTCCAGTTCATCAGATAAAACAAAACGATAGCCTTTATTAACCGTAAACTTAGCTTTTAAGCGGGCTTTAGTGGTGGTCAAATGACACAAAACCTGGTCTTTATTGACTATCTCTAAGCCAGCTTCTGGCTGAAGGTCGGCGGCGGTGACGGTCTTTGGGCCTTTGACATCCAAATAAATAGTGGCCGGAGTTTCGATCGCCGACTTGATTCTAACCCGTTTAAGATTAAGCTTAAAATGAATTACATCTTCTTTCATACCTTCTATAGTTGTGAATTGATGCCTGACATTATTTATCTCCATATGGGTAATGGCATAACCCTCCAATGAAGATAATAAAACTCGTCTTAGGGCATTACCTAAGGTATAACCACTGCCTTTAACTAAAGGCTCGATTATAAACTTGGCATAAGCTGCCTTTTTAATTTGAGCGGTCATTTTAAAAATTGGTTTGACCATAATACCTCCTTAACGTGAATAGAATTCAACAATTAACTGTTCATTAATATCTGAGTCTAGCTCTTGGCGCTGCGGCAACCTGACCACTTGGCCCTTGGTTTTTTGCCGTTTTAACCAAGTCGGCAGATCTCTCTTTTGGCTCTCAGCCAGGTTGGCTTCAACATCCTTAATCTTGGCGCCGGCCGGGGATAAGCTGATTTTATCCTTAACCTTAACCTGAAAAGAAGGAATCGAAACTTTCTTACCATTAACCAAGATATGACCGTGCCTAACCAATTGCCTGGCAGCCGATCTTGAAGCGGCAAAACCAAGCCGGTAAACGACATTGTCCAGCCTGGTCTCTAGTAATTGAAGCAACTTGGCGCCGGTAGCCGACGGATCCCGAGCCGCCAAGTTAAAGATCTTTCTAAACTGGGCTTCTCTTATGCCGTAAATCCTTTTAACTTTTTGTTTCTCTCGCAACTGCTGGCCGAAAACCGAGACTTTCCTTCTCATGCTCTTAAAGCCATGCTGTCCGGGCGGAATGGCGCCTTTGCGCTCTATCGGACACTTGGCACTAAAGCAACGAGACCCTTTCAAAAACAGCTTCCGGCCTTCGCGGCGGCATAAACGGCATTTGGCATCTATTTGTCCTGTCATTTTTATCCTTTACGCGGTTTCTTTGGTCGACAACCATTGTGAGGAATCGGGGTTACGTCGGCCAATAAGGTTAATTTAATATTGCTATGTTTCAAACTCTTTAAAGCAGCATCCCGTCCGGGACCGGGTCCTTTGATAAAAACTTGGGCCTTTTTAACGTAACTTGACTTAAGCTGGTCGATCACCTGATTCATGGCCGTGGTCGCGGCAAACGGAGTTGATTTACGGGTACCCTTAAATCCGGCTCGGCCACAACTGTGCCATAACAGAGTATGTCCGTTTAAGTCCGTCACCGTAATCAGAGTATTATTGAAACCGGCATTGACATAGATCTTAACCGCTGGAGGTAGTTTGGTGGTTTTGTTTATTTTTACCATACTTAATCTTTGCTTTTTTAAGCTGATTGGCCTAACTTTTGTAACATCTCTTTTCTCATAGCGCCAACTGTCTGGCGTCGGCCTCGCTTGGTCCGGGCATTCGACCTGGTTCTTTGCCCTCTGACCGGCAAGCCGGCTTCATGGCGCAAACCGCGGTAACATTTAATCTGCTTTAACCGCTTGATGTTTTCCTGATATTGGCGCCTGAGGTTGCCTTCCAAAACCAACTCGTCTAAGATTTTTTGCAGTCGGCTGGTTTCTTCGGCTGTCAAATCTTTAGCTCGCTTCTCTGGATCTATCTTGGCCTGGTTGATGATCTTAAAAGACAGGGTTGGACCGATGCCATAGATATATCTTATAGAATAAACTATTTTTTTGTTGTCCGGTATGATAACTCCTAATAATCGTGGCATACTTATCCTTGTCTTTGCTTATGGCGCGAATTAGAACATATAACTCTCACCACGCCTTGGCGCTTAATAATTTTACAATTACGGCAACGTTTTTTAACCGATGCTTTAACCTTCATTAGTCGATACCCTTTTTTCTCTATAAATAATTCTACCCCTATGATCATCATAGGGAGTTAACTCCACGGTTACTTTATCTCCCGGAACAACCGATATATGGTGTATCCTCATTTTACCAGCTAAGTGGCATAAAACAAGTTTTTCCTGATTGTCAACTTTAACCCGAAAAGTAGCGTTTGGCAAGGCCTCAGCTACGATTCCGTTCTTAATAATTTTATTACTCATATAAGTCTTTTGAAAACCTGACTATTTTATCAAAGGTTGGCAATAAAAACAAGGGTTAATTTTAATAAAGCTAGTTTCTTCTATTGCAAACATGTCGCCTCTATTGAATCCGCGGTTAATAAAGTATAGCCGTCTTGAGTCGCCGCCACACTTTCCTCAAACATGGCCGCCGGCTTTTTATCTTTTGTTTCGAGCGTCCAGCCATCTTTGGCTGTCACAAACTCAGGACTGCCCTGGGTATAAATGACCTCGATAGCGATTGTTTGGTCATGAGCCAGGCTGGGATAAGGATAGCCGGCTTGGTAATACTGGGGAACGGTCGGTTCTTCATGAAGATCCCGGCCCAAGCCATGGCCGGACAACTCAGGTACAACCCTATAGCCATACTTGGATATTGTTTGATCCAGGGCTTTGGCTATTTCGCCTATGGATCCGCCGGCCTTAACCTTGTTAATGGCTAAACGCAAGGCCTTAATGCCGGCTTGAAGGAACTTTGACTTAAAACTGGGGCCGTGCTCGGTTAAATAAAAAGAAACGGCCTTATCGGCATGATAACCTTGGAATAAAACCCCGGCATCTATTGTGATTAAATATCCTTCCCTCACCTTGACTTCCTTGCTGGGGATGCCGTGGACCAAACCATGGTTTATATTCAAGCAGCTGGCCCAGTTATAACCCTTAACCGTCTTAAATCCGGGCGAGGCTTGGCGCTTGAGTATCTCAGCTTCGATTATCTGGTCGATTTGCCATAAAGACATGCCTGGCTTAACTTGTCTTACGGCTTGGCGCAAAACTTCATCCAGTATCCGGCCTGCTTGGCGCATAATCTTAATTTTCGTCGTCATCTGTTGTTTAAAAGTGGTTTCAATTTAGCTAATATGTTTTTGGTTACTTCATCGATACTTCTATCGCCGGCAACAACCAGAATTTGCACTTGCCGTTGGCTGAGCATTGATAAAACCTCGTCAATGTAGGTTTTATATATCTTTTCATACCTGGTCAAAAAGACGTCATACTTGTCATCAACTCGCTTTTGAGTTCGTTGGCGATCCAACAACCTTTGCCAACAGATCTGGCCGACAACATCTAAAAGGACCACGGCGTCTAATTTAAAATTATGCTTGTCGGCAAACTTAAACCAAGCGGTTACCTGCTCCGGTTGGCGCAAGAAATCATCGATTATGATGAGTTTGTCTTTGTTTTTGATAATATCGGGGCCGACAACCTGTATTAAAACATCGCCCGGCACCGACAAGCCCTTGTCGATTAAAGACCTTACCAAGTGAGCCAGCGGTGTCTTCTCATGCTTGATCTGCCTTAATTTGGCCCCGACATCGATGCGATACCCGCCCAGCTTTTCGGTCAATATCTGGATTTGAGTTCCTTTGCCGGCTCCAGGTGGTCCTAAAAAAGCGATAATCATATAAACTTGTCTAAACCAAACCTTTATTTTTTAATTCCAACCAAATAGACTGGCTTACCTTATCAATAGTTTGGCTGGCATCAACCTCGATCAAGGTGCCTTTTTTTCTGTAAAAATCGATAACTCTATCCTCGCTTTTATGATAAATCTTTAATCTTGTTTTAATCTTATCCAATGAGTCATGCAACGATCCATCCGGCGACCGCCTGGCTCGCTTTAACAATCGTCCAATAACAACTTCATCATTCGCAGTCAAATAAACGACCACGTCAAGATGTTGATTGTATTTATCCAGTTTGTCATCAAGAAACCGAGCCTGCTCTAAGTTGCGGGGAAAGCCATCAATCACCCAACCGGCTTGGAGGTCGTCCGACTTCAGTCGCCGCTTCCATAAGACGAACATTTCGCTGTCTGGAACATAATGACCTTTGGCTAGGGCTTCGCGGCAGATATCTCCCATCATACCCGGATCGGTCTCAGCCGCCCAACGGACGATGTCGCCGGAAGCTATATAAGGCATCTTAATTTTTTCGGCTAATAATTTACCCTGGGTGCTTTTACCTGAACCCTCAGGGCCAAAAAAAACAATTCTCATTTTTAACTCCTTTTAAAACAATTAATTTAATCTTTTAACTTTATGAACTTTCTAACTTAAACATATTTATCATAATTTTGCATAACCAGCTCGGACTCGATTCGCTTGGCTAGCTCCAAAACCACAGACACCACAATCAAGATGCCGGTGCCACCGATGGCCAGATTTTGGACATTAGTTAAGCTTTGGCTTATCGCCGGCAAAATAGCAATAATACCCAAAAAGATAGCTCCAACCAATGTGATTCTGTAAAGAATATATGACAAGAACCTAACGGTTTCCCGGCCGGGCCGAATACCGGGAATAAAACCGTTATTGTTTTTGAGTTCATCGGCCACTTTTTTCGGATCAAAGGTAACCATAGTGTAAAAAAAGGTAAAAACAACAACTAAAAAGAAATAAGCTGCATAATAATGGCTTGTTCCCGGTTGCCATAAAAGCAAAAAATCAAGCAATTTTTGTTTCAGACCAAACTCGGGCATGTAATTGGCCACTTGATAAAAAAGCGATGGCAATAAAATTAATGAAATGGCAAAAATGATCGGGATCACACCGGCATTGTTTAACCTCACAGGCAGATAGCTTTCTTGGCTTATGGATAATGTTTGCGACTGGGTCGCCCGGGCATACTTAACCCGAACTTTACGATAAGCTTCATTGACATAAATAATGGCGGTGATAACGACTATGGAAAGAATCGGGAAAGTCACAAGCGAGGTTAGTTCGATAACATCTAAACTGGCCATAACCTGGCCCAAACCAGATGGTAAAGCGGCGATGATGCCGATAAAGATCAAAAAAGAGATGCCGTCGCCCACACCCTTTTCTGTGATTAGCTCACCCAACCAAACCACCAACAAACTGCCGGCGCTTAAAACCAAGATGACTGAAGCCAGATCCAAAAGGTTGGTCGTGCCAACTACTACGCCTTGGCTCTGGAACAAAAAATACAGGCCGATCGCCTGCATAATGGTTAAAGGCAAAGTCAAAAAACGAGTATATTTATTAATAATTTCCCGGCCGTACTCACCTTCTTTAGTCAGCTGCTCCAGTTTGGGAATGACCATAGTCAACAATTGCAAGATTATTGAAGCATTGATGTATGGGCTTAAGCCCAAGGCAATAATGGAAAAATTGGCCAATGTCCCACCTGAAAAAATATTGATTAAACCTAAAAATTGATTGGACCTAAAAATTTGCTGAAGCCGTTGGTGATCAACTAAAGGAATTGGTATGTGGGCCAAAAACCTGACCAAGGCTACGATCAATAAAGTAAAGATAACCTTGTTTCGCAGTTCGCGATTTTTCAAGATTAATCTTATTGAGTGAATCAGTTTGTTCATGATTCAGCGCTTTTTTGTTTTTTAGCGGTTTTTGTGTTGGCTGTTTTTTTAGTTGGCGGTTTCGGTTTGGTGGCTTGTAATTTAAGGGCCTGTTTTAGTTTTTGACTGGCCGCCAACTTAAGCTTAATATTTTTCTTAGGTAAGTCCTGCCGACCCATAACCAGCTTGACTCTAGTAGTTTTTGACTGCTTACGGCGGATGATTTTGTGTTTTAAAAGAAACTCAAGGTCTATCTCCTGGCCGCTTTTAGTCAAGTGTTTTACAACCTTGTCCATATTGACCGTCGTTGTTTTATAACCGGCTCCAAAAAATTTACGACCTTTAAAAGCCGGTAACCGTTGCCATAATGATTTCTTATGCTTGGTTCCGGTAAAGATGACGGACACCGAACCCCTGGCTTTGTGGCCTTTACTGCCCCTGCCGGCGGTATGTCCGCCTTTGCCAGAACCATAGCCTCGGCCTTGGCGCTTGGGACGGTTGGCGACAATCTTTGGCAATTGGCTTAAAAAATTCATCTTTATAATCTCCTGGTTTTAAGATTTCTTAATTTGCTTAAAGCTTTGATCACAGCATAAGAAGCTGCGGTTCTATTACTACTGCCCAAAAGCTTGGCCGTTACATTTTGATAACCGGCCAAGTCCAGGATACTGCGAACAACACTGCCAGCCTTAATGCCTGTGCCTCGCGGTGCTGGTTTCATCAGCAAATAAACCGCGTCTTGCTTGACCTCGACCTTATGGGGTATCGATTTCCAACTTGTTACCGGAGTTTGAATCAGATTCTTTTTGGCCTTGCTTAAACCTTTTTGAATGGCTTCCACAACTGACGAAGCTTTGCCTAAGCTTAAGCCTATACGGCCGTTTCGGTCGCCAACAGCCACCAAGGCTGTAAACCTAATTCGCTTTTTGCCTTTGGTGGTTTTAGAAACTCTTTTGATCTCCAAAACCGTTGACGGTGTTTTATCTTCTGTTCTCATAAGTTGTATTATACTTTTATTAACCTCATAAATAAACTAAATTTTAATTCCTGAATCTCGCAAAGCTTCTATAAAAGCCTTAACTCGTCCGTGGTATTTGTAGCTGCCTTTGTCAACCACCAAACCTCTTTTTAACTTTAACTTTTTTATCTTGTCCGCCATTAACTTGCCAACCAAAGCCGCCTTCTGGCTTTTGGTCAGATGAGTCTTGTCGGCCTTAACTTCCCGATCACTGGTTGAAACCAAGGTTTTGGCCGATACGTCATCTATCAGCTGGACATAGATATGCTCAAGGCTTCTGTAAATGCTGATTCTCAATGACTCGGGAGCGGTTTTTTTGATCCGCAGCCTGACTCGTCGAGCTCGGCGTTGACGCTGTTTTCTTTTGACTTCAGGTTTCATATTTATGATAATCTAAATTTTTAAGCTTTACCGGCCTTTCCGGCTTTCCTTCTAACTACCTCATCTTCATATCTGATACCTTTGCCTTTGTACGGCTCAGGCGGTTTAACTGCCCGAATATCGGCCGCCACTTGGCCAACCAAGACCTTGTCTATGCCAGAAACAACGATCTCGGTGTTTTTATTGACTTTAACTTCAATATCTTCCGGCACCTCCAAATTAACCTTGTGGGAAAAGCCAACACTTAAGATCAAGGTCTTGTCTTGCAAGCTGGCCCTGTAACCGGTGCCAACGATCTTAAGTTTCTTTTGCCAACCCTGGCTAACACCGGTAACCATGTTGGCTATTATGCTTCTGAGCAAGCCATGCAGTGCTTTCAATCTTTTATTATCCGGCTTAGGGTTAATAACCGATACTTGATCGGCTTGGACATCAACCTGTAAGCCGTCAAAGATAACTTGGCTTAGCTGTCCCTTGGGGCCTTTGACCTCTACGAGATTGCCATTTACCGTCACCTCAACCGCTTCTGGTTTTTTAACTGGTTTAACTCCTATTCTTGACATACCAACCTTAAATCTTTACCAAATTTGACAAATTAATTCACCGCCAAGCCGTTTCTTTTTGGCTTGAGCGCCGGTTAAAATACCTTGGCTTGTTGATAGGATATTAATGCCAATGCCGCTGTAAACCGGCGGTATGTCTTGATAGCCGACATAAACTCGCCGGCCTGGTTTGGAAACAATCTTAATGCCTTCAATCGCCGGTTGCAGTTTTTTACTTTTATCCAAATTATATTTTAAATCAACCACTACGCGCCTTTTAACTCCGTCTTTTTTTAGCTTCATATCCTTAATGTAACCCTCTTTTTTAAGTATTTTTAAAACTCCCAAAATCAAGTTTGAGGCCATTAAGGTCACTTGGGTTTGGGAAGCTAGGTAGGCATTCTTTATTCTGATCAAAGCATCGCCGATTGGATAGTTAACCATAAAACTCCTTACCAAGACGACTTGGTCACTCCCGGCAACAAGCCTTGGTGAGCTAATTTTCTAAAACATAGCCGGCAAAGCTTGAAATAGCGGATATAGCCCCGCGGTCGGCCACAAAGCATACATCGATTCCTGTATCTAACTTGATACTTTAAATCTTTTGTTTCTCGTACTATTTTTGATGTTTTGGCCATTTTCCTTTTTTACTTTACAAACTTTCTAACTTTTAACTTTCCTAAACGGCATACCTAATAATTCTAGCAAACGCTTGCTTGCCTTAATCTGATTAGTTGATGTGATAATGCTAATTCTAACACCTCTTCTTTTATCAATATCATCATAATCAACTTCGGGAAAGATAACTTGTTCGGCCAGGCCGATATGGTAATTGCCACTTTGGTCAAAAGCTGACTGGGGCACTCCTTGAAAATCTCTAACCAAAGGCAAAACTATGTTAATCAACTTATCTAAAAAGCTCCACATCTTCTCTTTGCGCAAAGTCACTTTCAAACCTATCACTTGGCCTTGCCTTAAGCTAAAGCCAGCGATCGATCGATGAGCCTTGGTAACCACAGGTTTTTGACCGGTAATCTTTTCTAAAAATGAAGTGTTGATCTTGATTAAGTTTTTATCTTTGGTCGCCTGCCCCACGCCGACGCTAACAATTATCTTTTCCAGTTTAGGCACGGCTAAATAAGAATCTATTTTAAGCTCTTTCTTTAGCTTATCAACGACTTTATCCTGGTAATACTGTTGCAATCTGGCCTTCATTTATTTTCCTCCGCTATTATCTATTAATTGTTGACAGCGCTTGCAAAATCGACCCTTCAAGCCAGTCTTGTCAATCCGAATCCCCACTCTGGTTGGCTTGTGGCAATGGGGGCAAACTAGCTGTACCTTAGACCACGCCAGCGGTTTGGCTACTTCAATAATCCGGCTGGGGTCGTTCTGTCCACGTGATTTATGGTGCCTTTTGACCACATTAACCGACTCAACCAAAACCTTGGCTTTTTGGGGGTAAACCGCCAAAAGCTTGGCTTGCCGGCCTTTATCTTTACCAGCCAAAACCACAACTTTATCATTTTTCTTTAGTCTTTGCATAGTTTCTCCTTAGTACATCTCCTGAGACAGCGAAGCTATTTTTTTAAAACCTTTATCTTTAACTTCGCGGGCTATCGGGCCAAAGACACGGCTGCCAACCGGCTGGTTGTTATTGTCTATAATGACAGCGGCGTTATCGTCAAACCTTATATATGAACCATCTGGCCGGCGATAAGCTTTTTTGGTTCTGACTATGACAGCTTTAACCTTTTGCTTATCCTTAACCAAACCATACGGCGTGCTACCATCAACAGCGCATAAAATAACCTCGCCAAGACCGGCGAATCGGCGCTTGGATCCACCATATATGTGGATCAACCTTAATCGCTTGGCGCCTGTGTTATCGGCCGGCCTTAATATTGATCTTAACTGTAACATCTTTAACTTTTAACTTTATAAACTTTCTAACTTTTAATTATCTTGATAACTTGCCATCTTTTTCTTTTGCTTAAGGGCCGAGTCTGACTGATAACCACTTTATCGCCCAGCTTGGCTTCCAAGCCATTATCGGCAATATACTTATTGTCTTGCCTGACTCGCTTGCCATACAAGGGATGGGCAAAAAAACGGCTAACCTTAACCACAACCGACCTTACCATTTTATCACTTACAACAACTCCGGTTAAGGTTTTGTTTGTCTTAACTTTGGCTTTACTTACCATCTTTATCTCCTTGGTCATCAATTTGAGTAAGTTGTTTTAGTCTCATAATGGTTTTGATCAAGGCAATCTCTTGCCTGATTTGCTTGATTTGGTGCACTTGCTTTAACTTGCCTATTTTTTTCTCTATCCGCTTTATAGCCAGCTGTTTGCTTAGCTTATCCAACTCAACTGATAATTCTGCCGGTGTCTTTTGCTGATATTTTTGTCTTAAGCTTTTTTTCATCGTTTTACTCCTTGGTTACTATTTTAGCCGGCAAAGGCAGTTTATTGGCGGCGGCTTTAAAAGCTTTTTTAACCACTTCTTCGGTCAAGCCAGATAGCTCAAAAACTAAAGAGCCGGCTTTGGCGTTGGCTACATAATATGATGGGTCGCCTTTACCGCCGCCCATATGGGCCCCAGCGGCTCGGCCGGTGATTGGGTGATGCGGAAAGACTCGGATCCATAATTTGCCTTGGCGCTTGGTGTGATGGACTATGGCTTTACGGGCCGCTTCCAACTGCCTTGATGTTAACCAGCCCGGCTTTAAAACCTTAAGGCCCCATTCGCCAAAAGCAATCTGGCCGCCGCGCCAAGCTTTGCCTCCCACTTTAGGGTTAAAGTTGCGTCGATAGCGTAATTTTTTCGGTTGAAGCAACATAATCTAACGCTCCTGCATCTCACCTTTGTAAATATAAACCTTGACGCCGACATATCCGGACCTAGTTAAGGCCGGCTTCTCGGCATAATCAATCTCAGCCCTTAGAGTTTGGGTCGGCACCTTGCCTAAACTGTACTTTTCGGTTCGGCTTATCTCAGCCCCGCCGATACGCCCTGACATAACGATTTTAATTCCCAAAGCTCCGGAAGCCATCACCTGCTCCATGGCTTTGTTGATAATGCGTCGATGGGGCACTCTTTTAACCAAGCCGGCGCTGATGCGGCTTAAAACCACCTGGGCTGACAGATCCGGGTTTTTAACTTCTTTAACTTCGATATCTATCTGAGGCGTACTTTTGTCTTTAGGATTAATGTTTAGGTGCTGGTAAATAAGCTCTTTTAGCTTCTCAATGCCGGCTCCGCCTCGGCCGATAACCACGCCAGGCCTAGCGACATAGATAACAAACTGAATCCGGCGCAAAGATCTGTTAATCAACAAGTCAACCAGATCAGCCCTTTTCAACTGGTCGCTTATCAACCGCCTTAAGCCCAAGTCTTGAAAAAGAATATCAGCATACTTGGCCTTAGGATAAAACCATTTTGACTTATGGTCATAATAAGAGCCTAATCGAAAACCATAAGGATGTACCTTCTGTCCCATTTACTTAACCTCCTCAACTACAATTGTTAAATGTGATCTTGATTTTTTATATTTATGGGCTCGGCCCCGAGAAACGGCCCGCCACCTTTTAAGCGAAACGCCCTCATCGACTCTAATCTCTTTTAATCTTAGTTTCTCCAAGGCTAAATTGTAGTTGTGGCCGGCATCGGCGACGACGGTTTTTAAGCTTTTGTGCAAAAACTTGGCAGCCTTATTGGATACCAGCGGCAGGTACTCGATCAATTCCTTGATTGATCGACCTTTGATCATCTTCACCAAAAGTCGAAGCTTCCTCGGTGAGATTTTTAGATTTTTAGCTGATGTTTTGATTTCTTTAGTCATAAGTTTAAGTCTTGGAAATAATTCTTTTAACCACTCGGCCGTGTCCAGTAAATTTACGGGTCGGAGCAAACTCTCCCAGCCGATGACCAACCATCGACTCATTCACATACACCTCTAAAAACTTCCTGCCATTGTGAACTAGGAAGGTGTGACCAACAAAAGCCGGCGAGATCATGCTGTTTCTGGCCCAGGTTTTAATCGGCTTTTTCTTGCCTTGCTTATTTAAGCTGTCAACTTTGGCTGATAGTTTTTGATCAACGTATGGTCCTTTTTTCAAACTTCGCGTCATTTTATTTTTTCCTCCTAGAGATTATTATTTTATCAGAATACTTCTTAACCGGACGAGTCTTTTTACCTAAGGTCTTTTTACCCCATGGAGTTTTAGGCGATGGCATACCAATGCCCGATCTGCCCTCACCACCGCCGTGTGGATGCGATCCTGGATGTTGGGCTACACCCCTAACCGTCGGCCTGACACCCATCAATCGCTTTCGACCGGCTTTACCGATAACAACGTTGTGCCAATCGGAGTTACTCACCCGACCGATCATGGCTCTGGCATCCGCAGAAAAGACTCGAACCTCGCCGGAGGCCAGCATAACCTGAACTTTTTTGCCTTCTATCGATTTAATAAGGCCATAAGCGCCGGCGCTTCGCAACATCTGGGCTCCCTTACCCGGTCTTATCTCAAGACATGAGATCTCGGTGCCAACCGGGATTTTAGCCAAAGGTAAGACATTACCAAGATTAATCTCGGCTTCAGGACCAGATACAACCAAAGCTCCTACTTTTAAACCCTCCGGAGCGATTATATAATTTTTGGCTCCGTCGGCATAGTGCAAAAGAGCGATAAAAGCGGTTCGATTAGGATCATATTCTATGGCCGCCACTTTGGCCGGGATACCATCTTTGATTCGCTTGAAGTCAATAATGCGGTACCGTCGCTTGGCCCCACCGCCTTTATGGCGAATAGTTATATGACCGGCTGAGTTGCGGCCGGCCGACCTTTTCAAGGTTCTCAACAGTGATTTTTCCGGCTTCTTTTTAGTTAAGCCAGAGTAGTCCACAACACTGGCATTGCGCCGTCCTGGGGTGGTAGGTTTATAAACTTTAATTGCCATTTATTTACCTTCTAATAAGTTAATTTTCTGACCAGAGGCTATTGTAACATAAGCTTTTTTCCGCCGAGAAACTATATAGGCCTTGCCTGTGGACAAATTCCGGCGATGCTCTTGACCTTTAACAGCTACATTAACCTTAACCACATCAACATCAAAGATCTCTTTAATCGCTTGCTTTATCTGGCCTTTGGTGGCCTTGATATCCACCCAAAAAACATATATATTTTGCCTTTGGGACAAACTTTTCTCAGACACAATCGGCCCTAAGATTAACTGTTTAACGTCCATCCCTGCCTCCTCGCTTAATCAACTCCAAAATCGATTCTTTATCAGTAATGACATAGTCTGCTCTTAGCCAATCCATAAAAGAAACTTCATTAACCGGCTTGATGTTAAGGTAAGCCAAGTTACGGCCGGCTTGGTAAAGGCTTTGATCTTTAGCTTGGTAAACAAGCAGGCATAGATTACTGTCATTGGGTATGATTTTTTTCAACTTAAGTTCCAAAGCTTGCGTCTTAGCCACTGCCGGCCATTTATCCACAACCGCCAGACGGCCTTTTTCGTACTGGCTGGTTAAAACCATGGCTAAAACTTTGGCCTTCATTTTTTTAGTCAGCGACAGCCGTTTGATAAAGCCTTGGGAGCCATGGGCTTTTCCACCGCCAACAAATATACCGGCGGAGACAGCGCCGTGCCTGGCCCGGCCGGTGCCTTTTTGGGCATAAATCTTGCGCTTGGAGGCAATGACATTGGCTCTGGTTTTAACCGGCCTTTGGTTCTTTCTTTGATTCATGGTAAAAACTCTGACAGCTTGAGCCAACAGGGTTGGAATCAGCTTAACCTTAAATACGTTGGCCGGCAAGCTTAAGCTGTCCACCTTTTCTCCTTTGAGGTTTTTAACGTCGATGATCAAGTTAGTTTTGTTCATTTTTATTCACCTTTATCGTTTTTATCATTTGATTTGTTAGGTTTGCTATCCGACTTGGCCTCTGGGTTGTCAGCCGGCTCCATCGATGAAGCTAGCTTAATCGGTGTAACCTGCTTTTGGCCAACTACTTCAAGTTTAACCGCTTGATTTTTGGGTCCGGGAATTACTCCCTTAACAAAAATCAAACCATTAACCTTGTCAACAGCTAAGACCGGCAAGTTTAAGACGGTCTTGATTTGGCCACCGTAACGGCCGGGCATTTTTTTGCCTTTGACCACCCGACCTGGGGTAGTCCCGGCCCCGATTGAGCCCGGAGCCCGCTCCCTGTCTGACTGGCCATGGGTTCTGGGCCCGCCGCGAAATCCCCAACGCTTAACCACGCCGGCAAAACCTCGGCCTTTTGATTTGCCACTAACCTTGGTCAAACTGCCCGGTTGAAGATCGGCCAATAAATCCAACGGCTGGCCAACCTTATATTCTTGAAGCTTGTCAGCCTCAATCTGGATTTCTTTTATTAGCTTAAAGCCTTGCTTAAAGCCAGCTTTCTTTAACCATTCCCGCTGTGGCTTTTTCATTTTGGCGATGGCTTTTTTGCCCCAACCGACAACCAAAGCGTTATAGCCGTCACTGGGTTCTTTCTTGATACCAACCACAAAGGCGGGCATTACCTCTAATAAAGTAACCACTTGGTGATAACCTTGGTCATCAAAAATCCGTCGCTGGTCTTTTTTTATAAGCCACATAAATTAAACTTTCTTTTTAAGTTTTTACTTCTATGTCCACGCCGGCTGGCAATTCTAAGTGCATTAAAGAATCTATAGTTTTTTCAGTCGCTTGATAAACATCCAATAATCGGTTATGAATCTTTAGTTGGAAATGTTCTCTTGAATCCTTATCCGTATGGGGACTTCTGGTCACCACTATCTTTTTGGTCCTGGTCGGCAACGGCACCGGGCCAACAACCTTGGCTCCGGTCATCAAAGCCGTTTGCAGTATTTTCTGGCACGAATCATCTATCAACCTATGGTCGTAGGCTTTTAGCTTTATTCTTATTCTTCCTTGTCTCATAGTTTTTGTTTCAAAAAAATTACCCCCGGGCGTTTTACTTTCTAACCCGGGGGTATTTTTAAATTTATTTCAGGACTTTAGTAATTACACCAGCGCCTACAGTCCTACCGCCTTCACGGATAGCAAACCGCAACTGCTCTTCCAAGGCCACTGGCTCTAAAAGTTCAATCGTCATCTTGATATTGTCTCCCGGCATGACCATTTCTACTCCGTCCGGCAAAGTAACCGAACCGGTTACATCGGCCGTGCGGATGTAAAATTGAGGCTTGTAGCCCGAGAAAAACGGAGTATGTCGGCCGCCTTCTTCTTTAGTTAAGATGTAAACCTCAGCCTCAAATTTGGTATGAGCCTTGACACTGCCCGGAGCCGCTAAAACTTGACCTCTTTCGACTTGGTCTTTTTCAACACCTCTTAATAAGATGCCGACATTATCACCAGCTTGACCATCTTCTAGTTGCTTATGAAACATCTCAACTCCGGTAACAACGGTCTTGCGGGTATCTTTAAGGCCAATGATCTCGATCTCTTCGCCAACCTTGATCTTACCCCTTTCGATTCGGCCGGTAACAACCGTACCTCGGCCGGTGATTGAGAAAACATCCTCAACCGGCATTAAGAAAGGCTTGTCTAATGGCCGATCAGGCAAAGGAATATACTCATCCAAAGCCTTAATTAGGTCTTCTATGCTCTTGACCGCTTCAGGATCATCTTCTAGAGCTTTCAAGGCTGAACCTCGAATTATCGGTACCTCGTCTCCGGGGTACTCATATTTCTTCAACAAGTCGCGGACCTCGATCTCAACCAAATCAATAAGTTCCGGATCGTCAACTTGATCGGTCTTGTTCAAGTAAACCACCATGGCCGGCACATTAACCTGTCTGGCCAAAAGAATGTGTTCGCGAGTTTGGGGCATCGGCCCGTCGGTAGCGGCCACAACCAAAATGGCGCCATCCATTTGAGCGGCGCCGGTGATCATATTCTTAATGTAATCAGCATGCCCCGGACAATCAATGTGGGCATAATGACGCTTGTCAGTTTCATACTCAACATGAGTAATAGCGATAGTGACGCCTCGAGCCTTCTCCTCTGGAGAAGCATCGATGTCTTCATACTTTAATTCCTTGGCTTTGCTCTTTTTAGCCAAAACGTGGGTCATAGCTGCGGTCAAGGTTGTTTTACCATGATCTACATGCCCGATAGTACCAACATTTAAATGTGGTTTGGTTCTTTGATAAGTGTCAGCCATATTATCTCCTTTTTTAAAAATAAATTTTCTAAACTTTAACTGCCTAAATTATACTATAACCTGGCTACTTTTTTCTTGACTCAACCACTTGAGTCATAATGTTGTCAGGCACCGGCGCATAATGCGACGGCATCATGAAAAAATGCCCACGGCCCTGAGTTAATGACCTTAAGATTGTAGCATACCGGCGCATTTCTGCCAACGGCACCTTAGCCTTAATGATGGCGGTTCGGCCTTGCTTGTCACTGCCTGAAATTTGGGCTCGGCGTGAAGATAAGTCACCTATCACCTCACCGACGAACTCGTCAGGCACATAAACTTCCAAGGTCATAATCGGCTCTAAAAGAATCGGTTTAGCCTGTTGAACCGCCGACTGCAAAGCCATCGAGCCGGCGATCTTAAAGGCCATCTCTGAAGAATCAACTTCATGATAGCTACCATCGTATAAAGTTACCTTAACGTCTATGATCGGATAGCCGGCAACTACACCTTTCTGCAAAGCCTCAACCACGCCTTTCTCAACCGCAGGGATAAACTCGCGCGGAATTGAGCCGCCAACAATTTTGTTGACAAACTCATAGCCAGCGCCTCTTTCCAAAGGCTCGACTTTCAGATAACAGTGGCCATATTGGCCCCGGCCGCCTGATTGGCGGATGTACTTGCCTTCGGCTTGAGCCGACATAGTTATCGTTTCTTGGTAGGCAACTTGCGGGTTACCGGTGGCCGCATCGACCTTAAATTCCCGTTTCAGCCTATCAGTGATAATCTCCAAGTGAAGCTCACCCATGCCCGAAATGATGGTTTGACCGGTTTCTGGGTCGCTGGCCACCTTAAAGGTCGGATCTTCTTCCGATAATCTGCCTAAGGCATAACTTAACTTTTCTTGGTCTGATTTGGTTTTAGGTTCAATCGACAAAGAAATGACCGGGTCGGCAAACTTAATTCTTTCCAAAACTATCGGACGGCTTTCTTCACTTAAGGTGTCACCTGTCTTGGTGGCTTTCAAGCCGATGGCGGCAACTATCTCACCGCTGTAAGCTTCATCGATCTCTTCGCGCTGATTGGCATGCATTAAAAGCAAGCGGCCCAGCCTTTCTTTAGTTCCTTTGCTCGAGTTGTAGATGTAGCTGCCTGATTTGGCTTTGCCGGAATAAATACGAATGTAGGTTAGCCGGCCAACGTGAGGATCAGCTTGAATCTTAAAAGCCAAGCCTGCAAACGGCTCATCCAAGCCGGGCTTGCGGATTTCCTCCTTGTTAGTTTTTGGGTTGATGCCAACCACCGGCGGCACATCCAACGGCGACGGCAAGTAATCAACGATGGCGTCCAAAAGCAACTGGACACCCTTATTTCTCAATGACGATCCGGCCAAAACCGGAACGATTTTATAATCTATCACCGCTTGGCGGAGAACCTTTTTTAATGCCCCTACCTCGATCTCATCGCCATTAAGATAGCGCTCCAGTGAGGCATCATCTTGTTCACAAATAGCCTCGATTAGCTTTTGTCTGTAATCATTAACTTGAGATTCCATCTCGACCGGTATCGGCACCTCGTCATACTTGGCACCGGTTTCATCGCCTTGCCACACCAAAGCTTTTTGTTCTAAAAGATCAACCACGCCTTTAAACTCATCTTCGGCTCCGATCGGCAACTGCAAAGGAATGGCATTGGCTCCTAGCTTATCTTTGATTGATTTAACCGTAGCTAAAAAATCAGCACCCAGCTTATCCATTTTATTAACAAAGCAAATTCGCGGGACATTATATTTATCAGCTTGGCGCCAGACGGTTTCACTTTGGGCTTGGACACCCTCTTCAGCATCCAATACTGTCACACCGCCATCCAAAACTCTCAAGCTTCTCTCAACTTCGGCGGTAAAATCAACATGCCCAGGCGTATCGATGATATTGATTCTCACCCCGCGCCAAAAAGTCGTGGTCGCTGCCGAAACAATAGTTATGCCCCTTTCCTTTTCTTGCTCCATCCAGTCCATTTGAGTACTACCTTCATCGATATCGCCGATTTTGTAGGTCTTGCCGGTGTAATAAAGAATCCTCTCTGTAGTTGTGGTCTTGCCGGCATCTATGTGAGCAATGATACCAATATTCCTGATTTTATCTAAAGGATAAAGCCTTGAACCGGTAGATTTTTTTGTCTGTGCCATACTATAGTTTAATTTTTAATTTACAATTTTTAATTTTTATTAAAATCTGAAATTTAAAATCCCAAATTAATTGATTACCATCTAAAGTGGGCAAAGGCCTTGTTGGCATCAGCCATCTTTTCCACTTCTTTTCTTTTGTTAAATGCCCAACCGGTCGACTCAAGCACATTGCTTATCTCGGCCGCCAGCTTTTGACCAAAAGTTTTATATTGGCGATTAGGTAGGGCTCTGGCTCCCAAAACCAACCAGCGTATAGCCAAGGTTTCTTGCCTGTTGGTTCTGACCGGCAACGGCACTTGATAAGTGGTACCTCCAACGCGGCGGGACCTAACTTCCATGACCGGTTTAAGCTTGTCAATAGCTTCGGCCAATACCTTGACAGGGTCTTCTTTAGTCTTGGCTTTAATAATATCCAAAGCTTGGTAAATCAATTTGCGGGCCAAACTTTTCTTGCCGTTTTTCATGACTCGATTGATCAATTTGGCCACCAAAACCGAGTTATAAACCGGATCTGGTGAAATGTCCCGCCTGGTTTTATGTTTTATTCTAGCCATAGCCTATATCCTAACTTTTAGCTTGAGATTGTTTTTTAACTCCGTATTTTGACCGGGCTCGGCGCCGGTTTTCAACTCCTGAAGCATCATAAGGCCCACGAACGATATGGTATTTTACACCGGGCAAGTCCTTGACTCGGCCGCCTCGAACCAGCACAATTGAGTGTTCGGCTAAATTATGGCCTTCGCCAGGAATGTAAGCGGTTACTTCTTGTTTGTTCGATAACCTGACTCTGGCCACTTTCCGCAAGGCTGAGTTTGGTTTTTTCGGCGTCATCGTCTTGACTAAAACACAAACTCCGCGCTTTTGGGGATTAGGCTTAACCGAAACCACCCTTGTCCGGGAGTTGTATATCTTAGCCAAAGCCGGTGACTTAAATCGCCGAGCTTGCCTTTTTCGACCAAATCTGACTAATTGGTTTATAGTTGGCATATTTCTTATTCCTTATCTAACACCTCTTCAGGCACCGTAACTCTATCTTGAGTAACCGGAATTAATCTGCCTATTATAACATTTTCTTTTAAGCCGACCAGGTAATCTTCGCTGGCTTTCAAGGAGGCATCAGCTAAGACATTAGTCGTTTCTTGGAAGGAGGCGGCTGACAGCCACGACTCAGTCTTTAAAGCTACCCGAGTGATGCCCAAGACCATGTCCTCGTAAGCTATCGGTTTCTTTTTAGCTTGCTTAAACTTAAGATTTAGTTTATCTGCTCTATAACGCAAGACGATTTCTCCTGGCAAAAAGTTGGAATCGCCGGGGTCCTTAACTTTAACCAAGTCAAACATCTTTCTAATAATTACTTCAAAGTGCTTATCATGAATACCGATCCCCTGCGATTCGTAAACCGCTTGGATTTCATCCAGGAGATATTTTTGGGCCACGGTTCGGCCGCGTAAGGCCAACACCTCTTTAACGTTGAGACTGCCTCGAGTTAATGGCGTGCCCTTAACGATAACCTGACCATCCTCAACCAAGATCGTGGTTCTTTCATCAAACTCAAACTCTTCCTCGTCAGCTTGCTTGTCTAAAGGCTTGATTGTAATCGTGATTAAGCCTCGGCTCTTCTTAATCTTGACTTGACCATCGATCGAGGCCATAACTCCGGCTAACTTTGGCTTGCGAACCTCAAACAACTCTTCAACCCTCGGTAGGCCTTGGGTGACATCGATGCCAACAACTCCGCCT
>JAJRVN010000028.1 GCA_024277325.1 Patescibacteria group bacterium
ATTGGTTTTTGGACAACCCTAAAACTTAAACAAGCTAAGATCTTCGTCCAAAAACCAATCAACTGCCAAGTGAACAGTTGCAACCAGTGCGATATAAACCAAGATAGTGTTTTTGACAGCAATGATGTTGCTGCCAGCCGATACTTTTGGCTACAAGCCGGCTGTCAAAAAGAAAGCCAAGCTAATTTGGGCTGGTGTTTAAAAAACTGCTCTCAAGCCACTAATCAAACAAAAAAATACCAATGCACTTCTTATGTTTACAAAGACGCCGACTGCAAAACCAAGTCTTGGAGTTTCTCTTTTGATTCCGATTCAGACAAGAGCCAAGAGTGCCGATCAAGTAATCGGGCTGGCCAATATATGGCTGTTCAGTGCCGGTTACGATAGGTTTTCCTCAAGGGACGAAGGCGCTTAAGTTTTTCTGGTTTTTAACTTGCTCTTAAGCATCACCCAAGTTTAAATCTTTATTGTATTATTAAAGTATGAACAACGATAACACTCAAAAAAACCAACCGACTAATAACGATGATAAAGTCGCTAAAACCAAAACTCCCCTGACAACCAACCTACCAACTAAAGTTAAAGACAAAAGCGTCAAAAAAGCTCCGCCGACGATAAGTACTGACTTAAACCCTGTTAAAACTAAGCCTGACGAAGTTAAACTTGTTTCCCATATCGATGCCAGCCTTGATCCGGATAAGTCTTTAGGTCAGTCAGTCAGTCAGCCTAAACCAAGTAACCAGCCAGCAACCGACAAAGACATGTCCAACTTAGGTCTTCCGCCAGATAAACAAACCCAAACCGACGATCAAAATACAGACCAAAAACACAAGGATTATCAAGACATCATCTCAACCAAGTCTGATGATTACCTGGAGCCTCTGGCCATAAAAGCCCCGACAAGCCGGTCTCCTGCTGACAAAACCGTCGGCGCCAAAACCGATGATTCTAACCCAAAACCAAGACAAGCCAAGTTAGGTGATTCCGCTGATAAAATTAAACTGGATAACAAATTAACCCTTTCGGTAAAAGCCGCCGCCTCGGCAAACCAAAGCCCGAGCTCAACCACGGCCGGCGGTAATGACAAGTTGTTGGCTAAAAAGCTTAAAGATATCAAAACTAGCCAATCAGCCGATGAAACCCCACCGCCCCAGGCGGCTATGGAAACCGGCCAGCCCGATGATCGGCAAGCCGGGTTAACCAGCCCGTCCGGTTCGCCGTTTGATGTTGAAGATGAGACTGAAACCGGCGGTTTGTGGGGGACTAAGCCAGCCGCTAATTCTAATCCCAACCAATCGTTATCAGTAGACAAGCCTTTAACTGATAAAACCGATAACCAAACTAAGCCAGAAGTCGGCAAACCGCAACCATTATCAAGCAACCAACCCGAGGCCGGTATCGGCTTGGAAGAAACTTCGACCAAAGTTGCCGATCCAGCTTCGCCTCCGCCGGCAAGTACAGACCCACCTCTAGATGCGGCTGAAAATAGCGATAAACAACCGCCAACACCACCTGAGGATAAGGCTGACAGTCCGCCAAGTAAAGACGGACAATCCCAGCCGGCCTCAACTAATCTGCCAAAGAAAAAATTCGGCTGGTTTAAAATTCTCATCGTCCTTGGCTTGGTCGCCGGCATCGGTTTGAGCTCTTTTTTCCTTTTGAAAAAATTTAACAATAAGCCTGGCTCCAACGATTCGGCCTTAAACAACGGCCAAACCAACCAGCAAGGCCAAAACAAAAAAAACATAAGCTTAACTTACTGGGGCCTGTGGGAAAGCGAAGAGATCATGAAGCCGGTCTTTGATAAATTTGAGCAGGAAACCGGCATCAGTGTCAATTACGTCCAAAGATCGCCCCGCGATTACCGCTTAATACTGGAAAATGCCATCAAAGAAGGTAAGGGTCCGGATATCTTCCGCATCCATAATACTTGGGTGCCAATGTTTAAGGATGAGCTGGACAACTTACCGAAACAAATATACAGTCGCGATGAGTTTGCCCAAACTTTTTACCCTATCACCTTGCAAGACTTAACCGTTGACAATCAAATTAAAGGCATTCCTTTAGAAGTTGATGGTTTGGTATTGTTTTACAACAAAGATCTTTTAACCAAAGCTAATCTATTAGAAAATATCGCTTCAAATTGGGATCAACTGTCTAAACAGGCCAAGCAGTTAACCGAGTACAATCCTGACGGTTCAATAAAAACTTCCGGCGCTGGCTTGGGAACCACTAATAACATCGATCATTGGAGCGACATCGTCGGCTTAATGTTTTACCAAAACGGTGTTGATATGGAGCGCCTGGATACCAGCGTTGATGCCAAGGGGCGAAACTTGGCCGCCGATGTTTTGCGTTATTACACTCACTTCGTCACCGGCTCCACCCCGGTTTGGGATAAGAGCCTGCCATCCTCCACCGTCATGTTTGCCTCCGGTCGGCTAGCTTATTATTTCGGTCCCAGTTGGCGAGCTTTTGAGTTCGCCAAAAACGGGGTCAACTTCGGCATCGTTAATGTGCCAAAAATTCCAGGCGATTCTTCAGAGTGGGCCACTTACTGGGTTGAGGGGGTTTCGATTAAGTCAAGTCATAAACAAGAAGCTTGGCGATTGCTTAAATTTTTAACCCAACCGGACAATCTCAGGCTCTTTTTTAACCAAGCTTCCCAAAAGCGTCTCTTTGGCGAGGCCTATCCTCGGCTTGACATGCGGGAGGAGTTGCTCAAGCATCCTTACCTTTACGCCATCGCCCAAGCGGCGCCGAACTATAAAAGCTACTTTTTCGCCTCGTTTACCCACGACCAAGGCTTAAATGATAGGATAAATGACTTTTTGGGCCAAGGCGTCAATCAGGTAATCCGAGGTAAGTCACCAGAACAAGCTGTTGGCAAAATCCAGCAAGAAATCAATCAAATACTTGCCAATTACAATGTTAAGCTTTAAATTAAAACAGCTTCGTCGCCTGATCAGCAAGTTTGCCGGCTTGGTTTTGGTCGGCCTGATCATAGCCGTTGCCTTTAAAAACCAAGCTTCTTTTAAACTACCCCTAACTGATAATTTGGCACGCCTGCTGAAGTCGCCATATAACTTAGTTGTCAATCAAAAAACTGCTATAGATTTCAAGACTGTTGAAGAGGATTTGAGCCGTCAGTTTATCACCCGTGTTAAAAGCCTGTCCTCCGAGTCCGATTGGCTTCAATTTCAAGATCAGCTTGACAAGCTTAAGTCCCAAAGCCAAAACAATCAAGCCAAGCTCAATTACTGGCTCTTGGCCGACCAAAAGTACACCAATTTCTCGGCCATTAAGTTATTGCTGGCCAGTTTGTATTACCAACAAGGAGACAAGCAAACCGCCTTGACCTACCTTGAACAAGCCAGAAAATTAGACCCAAACAACAAATTACTTCAGATCCTATCCAAAACCATCAACTAAGCCTGATTAAATTAAGCTCGTGACTAAGTTGCCGATCAATAACGCCGGTGATAATAACCTGAGAATCCTTGACTCTGTCGATGATTAATTTAACAAATTGGTCGTCAAGTTCAGACATAATGTCGTCAAACAATAAAATAGGTGTCTTTTGACTTTGTTTATAGATAATCTTTTGTTGGCTAAGCAACAGCTCGAAGATGGCCAACCTATGTTGGCCTCGAGAACCATAATTAACCAAGTCGTCTTCTGTCCATTTAAAAATAAAATCATCGCGATGGCTGCCCCACAAGGTTATTTCCTTTTGCACCTCCTGTTTAATTTTGTCTTCTTGTTTCAAAAGATAATCATCAACCGCGGATATAACATAGTTTAGCCGAATCGGCGAGTCTTTGGCTTCTTGGTCTTTATTGAACTGATCAATTAAAAACCGGCGCCGATTCTGTATGGTTTGGTTGTGTTTGATAAGCAGCCTATTCCAGGGCCACAAACTGTTGATACCTGCCTTGCCCATTTTTATTTGGCTTAAAAGATTGTTTCTTTGCTTGATAACTCGGGCATAAGCCGTTAAAGCTTGCTGGTACTGCCAATCATAGCCAGATAAAAATCTGTCGATGTACCGGCGGCGCCGGCTGGGACTGCCTAAAATAAAGTTTAGGTCACTTGGTTCAAAAAAGATCACTTTAAACTCATCTATAAACCGCCGCCTGGTAACTCGGGTGCCGCCGATCAAATACGATCTTTTAATTCTATTATTATCCTTAACAAGGTTCAGGTTAAGCAAATGCTCATAGCCGTTGGCGTCTATAATCACCGCCTCAACTTTAGCAAACCGGACTTCTTTGGTGATTAAGTCTTCTAATTTGTGATAATCAAAACCTTTAGCCATGGCCAACAAAAAAATAGCTTCCAAAATATTGGTTTTACCGGAAGTATTTGGCCCGACTATTAAGTTTGTTTCTTTTTTAAACTCAAAGGTTTGCTGTTGCCATGACCGAAAATGTTTTAAGCTAAGCGTTCGTATGTACACAATTACATTATAACCAACTGCTGATAAAGTTTAGTTTTTTACCTTTGATTAAATTTAGTTTTTATTCTGACCGGTAAAACCAGGTCTTTAGTTAGTTTTTGTTGGTATATGGCTTTGTCACCGGTTTTTTGCCAATCTTTAGGCGAGATGATTTTAATCTGCTGATTTTTGTCCGGCTTGATCTCCAGTATTGTCTGCAGCTGCCTGATGCCTGGCTGCTCCACCAGCCAAAATAAGGTATCCAAGCTAGTCTTATCATTCGCTAAGGGCTGGGAAAATTCTAAAGATACGGTTTGGTTCTGTCCATAATCAACTTGATGGTAAAAGCCGTAAGCTACCAAACCGCTATAACTTGAGACATTGACTTTGTCCAAATCTATCGTTTCATCAACTACCTGAACCTTCTCCAACTGCCAGTTTTTATCAACAAAGACTTGAAGGTAATCCTTGTAATCGCCGGCCGGCCACTTTGGCGCCCGACTGGGGTTCTTAATAAACAAACTTATAGTCTGGTAAACCCTATCTTTTTTGAAGGCTAAGCTTAAGTTAAGTTTTTGATCAAGGATGGCATTCACCCTGTTTATGCCCATGTTGGCCTCGGCGATCAAGCCGCCAACGGTGAGGCACTCGTCTTTGCACTCGGGAATGATTACCCTGCCGTCCAAAACCATCTTTTTGGCAAATAACTGAAGATCGCCATTGGTAAAGTAGGCTCTGAAGTTCTTAGTTTGGATGCTTTGGTTTAAGATGGAACCAAACTTGACTAGGTTGTTTTGGTTTAGGTTTTTAACCTTCAGCAAAAAGCTTTTTAGCAATGAGGTAAAGATCAAGTTTTGGTTACCTTTGGTTAAATCGCCCCATAAATAAGCTTGCCTTATAAGATTAGCACCGGTTAACTTCAGATTGACTTCCGGCAAATAATAACCACCCCAAGCTTTGCCGGCATCAGCCAAAAAATCAAGGTCCAAAGCGATTATGCCGTCGATGTCTTGACCTGTACTCTTGGTGTAAAACCAAGCCAGTTGTCTGGCCGTATCAGGATAATTTACCGCCCAGCCGGCATCGCGAAACTGCCAATTTATCTGACCCAAGTATTTTTCAATCGGTTCCGGCGGGTTAATCCTACCCTTAATTTGGTTATCTAAAGCATAGATGTCTCTGATTTGGCTGTCCAATAACTGGCCGTCTTGAAACACCATAACTAGATATGCTGTTAGCAAACCGCCGGCCGGACGAAGCTGATTGTTGTCCATTAAAACTACAAGATACTCTTTTTTTGAGTCTTGGCCGGTTAACGACGGCAGTCGGTCTAAGAATAGTTGAAATTTAGACAGACTGCTTCTTAAATCATTTATCCTCATATGGCTTGATTTAATCTTGTCCCCCAAGCCAAAGGTCGAGATGTTTTCGTATTTGTACACCTTGGCGTCATACAAAGCCGTGGCCTTGTTAAGTTCGGTTAGACTAGTTTGGTTGGTTTGATTGAGTTTATGATAATAATAATTAAAGTCCCGGTCTTTATCTTCTTGATTAAAGATATAACTAAACATTTGATTGGCTCTCACTGGTAGGTTAGCTAAATTCTGGTTAGTTTGGGTAATGGCGATAAAGTAATCGATAATATCATTGAGGTTGTCATTGGCTTTGGCCATGCCCAAAAGCCTAAACAAGCCGCTGGCGAAGACATTGACCGACCTGGCCCGCTTAAAACTATTAATCGCCAACTTGGACTGACTGCTTATCTCGCTTGCTTCTATGCGGCTTAAGGAATCGACAGAGCCGGCTTTATTAAGGTAATTTAAACCATTGAAAATATGGTAAGTCAGAATTGTTAAGGGTAAGCTGATTGTAGTTAATAAGGTTAAAAAGCCGATCAAAGCATACTTTAAATAAGGCGTCGGCTTGGCCGGGCTTTGTTTTTGATCGTTTAAGCTTGGCTTATCGACCTTAAACTTGAACTGAAATCTTGGCCAGTTATTTTTTTTTGGCTTGGTTTTAATTTTGACAGCACTTGGCTTAGTTTTAAAACTGTAAACGCCGGCCGGTTCAACCAGCTTGGCTTTTTTTTGCTTGGCCGGCCGATGATTAGAGCTTTGACCCAAATAAGCCTTTATCTTTTTAATATCTATGTATTTGCTTTTTTTAATTTCTTGGTAATTATTAGTTAAAAATGTCGGCGTTGCCGGCTTGACTTGGTTTGCTAGCTTGGCTTTATCAAGGCTAATCAATCCGGGACAGCCAAGTAGGTTAAAGAACTGCTTTAAATCTATGGGTTCGGGCCGTAAACTGATGATTGGCTGGCTTAAGCCAAAAGTAGCGGCTTCTATAACCTTAATCTGCTCATCGATATCAGCCAAAAAAACTTGGCTATTAAGGTTAAAAGCCGATCGGCCGGCCAAGCACGAAGATAAAACCAGACTCATAAAAGACTGGCTGGGCTTAGTAATAAAATATGGGCTAAGGTAATCGGCCGTCTGGATAATTTGATAGGCTAGCTCGTAAGTTTTTTGATAACTGTTTAAAAATGACTGATGGTGTTTAATTTGATAATAGATGCCGGTTTCGGAACTTAAGTTCCTGGTAAGGGGAGATAAAAGGACATATTTTGCCGAAGCTTGATAGGCCGCTGCCAGCCGATTAAGGATGCCAAAACCGGCATCAACATGGAGACTTAGATCGTTATCAAGATTTTCATACAAAGACAAAAGCGAAGTATCAATAAAAAAATCAAAATTATGGTTACGGGCCAAGGAGCCCAGCTTGTCTTGGCCGTAGATGGTTAATCTTGGATGCGAGCTAAAAAATCGCCACTCGGATTGGTTATCTATCTTGGCCGGATCAGAAGTTATCAAGACCAGCTTGAACTTTTTTTCCATTAACAAGCGATACAGCCAGACTTTAAGAAAGAAGGATTTACCGCCATAAACAACGATGAGGCTGTTCTTGCTTATAACCTTGGTCTTTAAATTAAAAAACATAATGATCCTACATTAATACACAACCACCAGCAGCAAGGGCATTACTTAAGTTTAACAGTTTCAACCTGGATTGACAACGAAATTACGGCGGTAATATGAATCATGAAACCTTTAATCATAACCCCAAACCCTTATTTTCAAAGGTCTAATTTTAAATTGTTACTTTTAACCTTTAACTAACTTAATAATTGATTATTGGGCATTGGTGCTTGTTTGAATCTTGGAATTTGTATCTTGGTAATTGTTTAGAAATTAGGTCAATTAAAAATTAGCCATTTATGGCTTTATGAACTTTCTAACTTTTTATTTTTACTTAATATATAATGTACTCATGACCAACTACTTAATAGTCTGCGACGGC
The DNA here is from genome assembly GCA_024277325.1 of Patescibacteria group bacterium. GTDB lineage: Bacteria > Patescibacteriota > Microgenomatia > JAADGY01 > JAADGY01 > JAJRVN01. Next base: position 7,799 of record JAJRVN010000028.1, read on the forward strand.
GGTGCTCGTGGCAATCCCGGACCGGCGGCTTCCGGCTTCGTCATTGTTGTAGATGACCAACCGATCTATCAAGCCGGCTATTACTGGGGGTTAAAAACCAATAATCAAGCCGAGTATTATGCGGTGATTACCGCCTTAACTTGGCTAAGCCAACAGCCTTTAAAGGCCGGCGACTTAGTTGTTGTCAGATCTGATTCCCAGCTAGTAGTCAATCAAGTAGTCGGTAATTACAAGGTCAAAGTAGCTCATCTGAGACCGTTGGTAAGTCAAGTATTAAGTTTAAGCCAAGATATAAAATCAAAGGGGGTTAATTTAACCTTTAACCATCAACTGCGCCGGCATACCGACTTGGCCGATGCCTTGGTTAATCAAGTGCTTGATCTGGTTCAGAGCCTTTAGCTCTTTAATCATCCAAACAACCCTTGATCTTCGTCTTAATACCTAATAGGTCTAACAAACCCTTGGTCAAGAAATTAAACGGGTTTAATGAATTGCTTAAGGCTTTGATGTCCGAACTATTGGCAAACAAGCCGCCACAGCCGGTGGTATTCATCAACAAGAAAGCAGCCATCTGGTCATAATCATAGTCATTACCCTCAGCGCCGATGTTGTTTTTGGTATATAAAAACAGCCACGGCTTAATCAATTGATTAAAAAGGTAGAGGATCAACTTAATCGACTCTTCCCAATTTTGGCTATATTTTTGCCGACTTATCTCGTTAATCACTTGGGGTAAGGACGTCTTTTTAAGCCTGTTTAGTAAATTTAAGTTCATGCCGGCCGACATCAGAAAGGTGATTTCTTGAGGTCTTATTTTATTCTTTTGATCCTCGACAAAGGCAGACAGCTGGTCTAAGTTAACCCCAAAGCCGGCCGGCCTGTATCCAAAAACGCCATTTAATTGTTCAACTAACTTAATCAGGTTGTTTCTGTCATGTTCTATCTGGATCGGTGTTACCAAAAAGCCTGAGGTTGATATGGTGGCATCGTTGGGCAACTTATGCCCCAAAGATTCAAACAAGGCTAAGCTGAAATGAATATTAGCTGAGGCAACTAATGAGATCGAGTGGACAATTTTGCCTTGCCGCCAAAAAAGATTAACCCTAGTTTCATTACTGTCCAAGCCCAAACCAGGCGGCGATAGCCAAACCACACTTGATCGGCTGTTTAATTTGCGAACCATGTCCACAACTCGACCCATGCCATAATGCTCTAAAACCAACCTGGAAAACTGTTCTTCCAATTGGTGATTATCAGGATTTGCTTGGATCAATCGAGTTTGCTTGTCTATGGCTGTCTGCATCGAAGCCAATAAATGTGTTTGCGTTTGTCGATCAAAAACATCATCGTCAGTAAGCTCTGTTTTAGTAATAAAGAACCTGGCCCCCACCAACTCATCCAAGGATTGCCAAATTCTGTCGGGAAAAATTTCAGAAGATATTTGGTTGTCCGGCCAAGTAGAAAACAATGAAGGGTTGGGCTCCCTAAAGCCAAAATTTGATTGATCTCTATTAAACTCTACTCTCATTTTTATCTCCCCCCCCCTTGTCTGTGGCGGGGGAAGATAATTTGAAAGATTTACCTTCAATAACCTCGCCTTGCTCGAGGGGTTATTGATTAACTTACCTTAAAAAGCCAGGTTCCCGACTGCCCCCGATAAATCGGAGTTCACGGTTGCGGCACAGCTTGGGAGTTTCACCCAATTCCCTGACGTTTTTAAGCCTAAATGTCAACATAATAATCATACCATAAAAGCAGATTTTATCGTGAGCTTTGGCTTATGTTTTGGTTTTAGCCTCGCCATGAGAAAACCAACCGCCTCGGTTTTTATTGTTTGGCTTTAGCCAAGTGAAAACCTGTTCAAAAAACAAAAAAGGCTCTCTGTTAAGATTAATCGGGCAACTGGGGATAGTGGCACTTTTTCCATTTCTTGCCCGAACCGCACCAACACGGATCGTTCCGGCCAAGCTTGGTCCTATGCTGGATCGTCGCCGGCTTAGCCATCTCTGTTGGGGGCTGGCCGGTCAAAAAATCGCTCAAGGCTGAGTCGGATGGCCCTTGGGTTTGGATGGGTTTGTCCAATAAGCCGGACTCACCACTAGCTTGGGGCGCCAAATGGAAAAAGTTATAAAGGCTGCTGGTTTCGATAGAATCTATCAGGGTATCAAACATCTTAAAGGCTTCCTGCTTATACTCAACCAATGGATCTTTTTGGGCAAAGCCCCGCAAAGAAACATCTTCTCTTAAGTTCGTCAATGTATCTATGTGGTCAACCCATAAATCATCTATAGCCTTGATCAAGGCTATTCTGGCAATCTCGAGGACTGTTTCGATCGGGTATTGTTGCTCTTTGGTTTTAATAACTTGGCTGTTTATCCGGCCCAACTCCTGTCTGACCTGGTCGGCAGATAGGGACTCAAGTTTGGCTTTAAGCTGTTTGATTGAGTTAGCGTCCAGAGGAATAACTTTAGCGTATTTGGTCAATAGGCCGGCGATATCCGGCTGGTGGCTGGCTATCAAATAGTAATCGACCAGTCGGCTTATCCAGTTGTCGGCGATCTGGCTGACCTCGTCAACTAGCTTGTCTTTTGATTTATCGGCCAATTTAAGCAGTCTGTCTCGGCGCTGATAAATAATCTGGCGTTGTTTGTTGATGACGTCATCATAATCAACCAATGATTTTCTGATATCAAAATAAAAGCTTTCCACCTTTGTTTGGGCTTGTTCTATTGATCGAGAAACCAGAGAATGCTCCAAGGGTTGGTTTTCGGGAATGTTAAACATCGTCATTAATTTAGAGATCTGCTCTCCACCAAAAATGCGCATAATCTCATCATCTAACGAAACATAAAACCGGGACAGTCCCGGATCTCCTTGGCGGCCGGACCGGCCCCGAAGCTGGTTGTCTATTCTTCTTGATTCATGCCGTTCACTGCCGATAACCGCCAAGCCGCCGGCTTTAATGACTTGATTATGTCTTTTCAGCCAATTTTGATACTCTGGGCTCTTTTTATACTTGGCTTCCGAAGCCCCCTCGGGTTTATCTGGCAAAGCTCCACCAAGAACGATATCGACGCCACGGCCGGCCATGTTGGTGGCTACGGTCACGGCACCGGGTCGGCCGGCCTGGGCAATAATTTGAGCTTCCTTCTGGTGCTGTTTGGCGTTTAGAACATTATGGGGAATACCTTTGCGCTTCAAGAAGCTGGAAATGATCTGGTTTATCTCTATTGACCGGGTGCCGATTAAGACCGGCTGGCCTTTTTGGTACATCGACTCGACTTCGTGTATGATGGCGGCGAACTTAGCTCTGGTGGTTTTATAGACCCTGTCGGGCAGGTCTTGGCGAATAATCGGCTTGTTGGTCGGAATAACCACGGTTGACAATTTGTAAATTTTTTCAAACTCTTCAGCCTCGGTCGCCGCGGTTCCGGTCATGCCTGCCAGTTTCTGATACATTCTAAAATAGTTTTGCAAAGAAATCGTAGCCATGGTTTTGGACCGCTTTTGAATCGGGACACCCTCTTTGGCTTCGATGGCTTGGTGTAGGCCCTCGGAATAGCGCCGGCCCGGCATCAGCCGGCCGGTGTGCTCGTCAACGATAATGATCTTATTGTCTTTAACAATGTACTCTTTATCCTTGTGAAACAACTCTTTGGCTTTCAAGGCTTGCTCTAAAAAATGGAGGGCTTCAAAGTCTTGCTCATAAAGATTATCCACTCTTAAAACTTTTTCAACCTTTCTGGTACCATGTTCCGTTAAGCTGACCGTCTTTCTTTTTTCGTCAACTTCATAATCGCGTTTTCTTAGAAGCTGGTTAACTATTAAGTTGAACTGATGGTATTTTTCAGTCGGTTCATCGGCCGGAGCCGAAATTATAAGCGGAGTTCGAGCCTCATCGATTAAGATGGAGTCAACCTCGTCAACGATGGCAAAAAAATGCCCCCTTTGAACCTTTTCGGACAACCGGCCAACCATGTTGTCCCGCAAGTAATCAAAACCAAACTCATTATTGGTGCCGTAAGTAATGTCAGCTTGGTAGGCTTGTTGCCGGCTAACCGGCTTTAAATGGGCCAGCCTTTTGTCGTCAACTTGGGCATTGGTAAAGGTCGGGTCGTAAATAAAAGCCTGGTCATGGATGATGACTCCAACGCTCAAGCCCAGGTAATCAAAGATTTCGGCCATCCAGCCGGCATCGCGCTGGGCCAGATAGTCATTCACCGTAACCAAATGAGCGCCACGGCCGAAAAGGGCATTAAAGTAAAGGGCCGGAGTGGCTGATAAAGTTTTACCTTCCCCTGTTTTTTGCTCAACCACACTACCTTCAGACAAAGCCCAAGCAGCCATTAACTGAACATCAAAGTGGCGCATGCCCAGTTTTCTGACCGCCGCCTCTCTGACCATGGCAAAAGCAAGGGCTTTATCATCGTCTGATATGTTGCCGGCCGAGGCTTTTTGTTTGAGTTTTAAGCTTTCTTTTAAAAAATCTTTGTCCTTGAACTTTTTGACGAGTGGCTCAAAACTGTTAACCAACTCAACCTTGACCGACAAACGCTTGAGTTCGCGCTTGTTTAAATCAAACAAACTGTTTAAAAAACCTAACATACACTCAATTATAAACCACTTCTATAAGTAATAGGTAAAAAGTAATAAGTAAAAAGAAATTAAAATTGACCTAAACAATAACCAATACGCAAGCACCAACGACCAACGACCAAGTTTATTAAAATTTCACATTAAAAATTTATACTGGGGTTATTTGTTTTGTATAATAAAGTTGAAAGGGGGATTGATGACCAAAATAAAAGTTAAAATCAGTCACGACAAAACCAGTTGTATCAACTGCGGCACTTGCGTTATTTTGAGTCCTGAAGATTTTGCCAATAGCGACGACGGCGTTGTCTTAGTGGATGGCAAGGCAAGTAATGGCCTGTGGCAAAAAACCATCGAGGTCGATGATGCCCGCTTGACCAAGATTAAGGATGCGGCCGATTCATGCCCGGTCATGGCGATTAAGTTTGAGATCTTAAAAAAATAGGTCCGGACGTGAAATAAACCAACTATTAACTTGCGCCTATTCGATGTTTAATTTTATTTCTTGTATCAAATACTAAGCGGAATGTTTTTTCAAGCTAGATTTTTTGGCAAAATCCTTGGTTTTCATTTTGCCAACCTTGCTTTTAAATAAGATTGTTTTGTAATTATCTCTGGAAAACAAGCATTTAAGGCAGTTAATCTTACCCATCACCAAGCCGGGCGGGCGGCTATAAAACTTGTTTAGGCCCTGGATTATAGGTAATTGTCCTTGTGTCTATAGTCTTTGGCTATAGGATGGTTTAAAAAAAGTTTTCACGCTGGATTTTTTCAAACAAATTAAGCTTGGCTGGCTTGATAAAGCGCTTCTTGGCAATTGGGGCCGGCGCACAAGCCCTTAGCCTCAAACTCAATAGTCGAGTGTTCTATGTGCAAGTTTTTTAAAACTCTCTTAATCCTTTTCTTTAGGTTGTTTATAAGCTCGGGATCGGCTAAAACAGCTTCGTTAACCACGATATGGCCGCTAAAAACATCGGTTTCGCCTTCAAGCGACCATACGTGGATATCATGGACTTTCTCAACCGATTTAAGGGCTAATAAGGCGCCTTTGATCTTGGCTAGATTGATATGTTCCGGCACCCCTTGCATTAAAATATTAAGCGTGTTTTTCAGATTCTTAATAACTCCCCATAAAACAAACAGAGTGAAGCCTATGGTCATAATTGGGTCAATTAAGTGATTGTCCCAAAAATAAATTAAGCCCCCGCCGATAAAAATAACCAACCAGCCAAGGACGTCCTCAATCATATGCCAGGTTAAAACTTTTTCGTTTTGGCTTTGGCCCTGTTTTAAGCGCCACATAGCCAAGCTATTAACAATAATCCCAACTACGGCCAGGGCCATCATTCCCGTGGCGTTTGAGTGTTCTGGGAAAAACAACCTGGGAATAGCCCTAGTTAAAATCAGTAATGAGCCAGAAACCAAAACCACCGCGGCAAAGACCGCCGAAAAAAGAGACAGGCGCTGATAGCCATAAGTCCTTTTGGCGTCGGCCGGCTGCTTGGCTTTCTTTTCAGCTATAAAGGATGTTATTAGAGCTATGCTGTCACCAAAATCATGCAAGGCGTCAGAAAGGATCGCTAAGCTATTGGCCCATAAACCGCCGATTATCTCAAAAACAGTAAAGCCTAGATTTAAAAAAACCGCGATTTTTATATTCTTCTCGCGATTGCTTTCTTTGTGCTGATGCATATTCAAGCCTGAAACAGTTTTAGTTAATAGCTTGCTGTTAATTTATTTTAGTTAAGTTTTGATTTATAACTATCGGCCCTATGGCCAAAATCTTTTCTTTGTAACTCATCCTTGGAATAGTGTTAAGTAGATAAATCTTTTGCCAAGGTAAAAAGCTAGCCATATTTCATCATAAAAGGCTATACCGCCACAAATTGTGGTTTTAATAGATTATTATGGTGCCTAACTTGCTGAAAAAATTTCTAATCGCCACATATTTTAATAATTATCTTCTTTTATCTGGAAATATGACCGCGGGTGCAAGCAAGCTGGGCATCTCTCTGGGGCTGAGTCGCCTTCATGAAGGTAGCCGCAGTTTCGACACTTCCAAATAACCTTTCCGTTTCGCTTAAAAACTCGGCCCGAGTTTAAGTTGTCATACAACCGGCGGTAACGGTCTTCGTGGGCTTTTTCCGCCTTGGCAATCATTCTAAAGGCGGTGGCGATCTCGACAAAGCCTTCTTCTTGGGCCACTTGGGCAAATTCCGGGTATAATCTAGACCACTCCTCCTTCTCGCCTTCGGCGGCGGCTTGGAGGTTTTCTAAGGTTGTACCGATCTTGCCGGCCGGATAAACCGAGGTTATCTCTACCATTCGACCCTCCAAAAACTTAAAGAAGCGCTTGGCGTGTTCTTTTTCATTTAAGGCCGTTTCGGCAAAGATGGCCGATATCTGTTCCAGGCCGTCCTTTTTAGCTTGTTTGGCAAAGTAGTCATACCTCATCCTAGCTTGAGATTCGCCGGCAAAGGCTTTTAATAAATTTTTCTCAGTTTGGGTTCCTTTTAGTGACTTCATAAATTCCTTTAAATTTTATAAATCAATTTTGAATTTAGTATAGCATCAGTTTAAGCTTAAAAAACAGCCCAAGTACAAGCAAGGTAATCAAAAACACAAAAAACAACCAATGAAATTGGCGGAGGAGGTGGGATTCGAACCCACGGTGAGATTTCTCCCACACGCGCTCTCCAAGCGCGCGCACTAGGCCGCTATGCGACTCCTCCTAATAAACAACCTCTAGTTATTATAAAATACTTGTTTTATTTTTAAAATCCTCTACTTATGGGCTGTGGTTATTCTTTATTGTTACAAGCCGGGCTTGGATCTTTATGGTTTTTGGCGGCGCTTGATGACATTCTTACCGACAAAGGGCCTTAAAACTTTGGGGATGATTAAGTCGCCGGATTTAGTTTGGTAGTTTTCTAAAATGGCCACTAAAATTCTTGGGGATGCTATGGCTGTGTTGTTGTAAGAATAAGCAATTTGCTTTTGGCCGGATTTGGTTTGGTAATAGATCTTTAACCGCCGAGTCTGAAAGTCGGTCATGATCGAGTCAGACATCGTCTCGCCGTACTTGCCCCGGCCGGGCATCCAAGCTTCGATGTCATACTTCTTGTAGTGAGGCTCACCCATGTCGCCGGTGCACATCCTTAAAACCTGGTAAGGTATATTCAAATCTTGAAGAATCTCTTCTGAATTTCGCCTTAAAACCTCGATCCATTCATCAGCTTTTTTAGTGTCAGCCACGTCGATGACTAACTGCTCTATCTTCATAAACTCGTGGACCCTATAGACACCGCGAGTATCTTTGCCATAAGAACCAGCTTCCCGCCTATAACATGGCGAAAAAGCAATAAACTTAACCGGAAGGTCGGCTTCTTTAAGGGTTTCGCCGGAAAAATAAGCCATCATCGGCTGTTCGGCCGTGCCAGCTAAATAAGCATCTTTGTCGTTGAGTTTGTATGTTTCTCTTTCGCCCCAAGGAAACTGACCGGCGCCAAATAGGACAAATCGTTTGACTATGGCCGGAGCAATAACCGGTGTAAACCCTTTTTTAACTAATTTTTGCAAGGCATACATCAAGACACCCAAATGAAGCAGGGCACCTTCGTTTTTTAAGAAATACCCTCTAAAGCCAGAAACTTTGGCACCGCGCTTGGTATCGACAATATCCAAATCCCGACCGATCTCCTCATGTTTTTTAGCCTTAAAATCAAACTTGGGAATCTTGCCCCACTTAGCTACGACTACATTGCCGGACTCGTCTTTGCCGATCGGGACATCATCGGCTGGAACATTCGGGATCCACAGTAATTTGTCTTCCAGTTCTTGGTTTATTGGCTGATACTTGACTTGTAATTCTTTAAGCTCTTTTTTAATTTGCCTAGCTTCTTGAATATCTTCTCTTGTTAGTTTGTTTTTTTTAGCCCTTAAGGCTTCTATTTGAATTAACAGTTTTTTCCGTTGACCGGCCAACCTAACCACTTCATCCACCATGGTCGGGTCAAGGTTCTTATTAACACAAGCTTGCTTTATCTTGTTCTGGTTTTGCAAAATAAACTTGATATCTAGCATGACTTATTATAAAGCATCAGATAAAAAAGTGGCTAAAACAAGGTTGTTTGTTTGGCACTCGGCAGTCTAATTTGTGGCATCTCAACCGGCACGGTGATAATATTGTGACCACTTATATCTTTGTAGCTAACCGACCTAAACTTGGCCATATAATCATGAAGTTCTTTGGTGATTTTAACGTCTTCCAAGCAATACTTGGCCAGCTCTTGCCAACGCTTTTCATGGTAGTAGCGGATAGCGTCCAAGCCGTGACCTATCTTGCCCTTACCTAAAGTGGCTTGAGCAACCGCATCCAAGCCCAACCTGATACCGGTGGCTTGGCGGATAACCTTCATTAAATCAAGTGTTTTAATTTGGTTTAGGTGGCCGGGGTAATAATTTTTCAAGCTGGGCAAATCAAAGCCGTCGATGTTATAGCCGATCACTAAATCAGCCCGGCTTAAGATCGGCCAGAAATCGTCCAGTTCTTTTTCAAAAAAACCAAACAGATTGTCATCGACATATGAGTAAACTCCGACATAAGACACTCCCAGTTGGGCCGGGTCCCGGCTGCCTATCTCGCCAAAACTTTTTTTGGTCTCGATATCAATAACTAAAACATCCATGGTCTAAAGATTAATTTGCTAACAACATTAAAATCATACAGGCAAGTTGTTGGTTTTTCAATCTTTTGTTTGACTTTTAGGCTTTTTCTATTATCTGGTTGAGGTAGTCAACAATCTCATTAATATCTTCATCTTGGTAGCCATGGACTTTGGCACCAGCCTCCAAAGTGTCAAAACCGGCCATCATACAAGAAACACAGTGAAGTCCATATTCTTCGTCCAAAACCTCGGCTACTATAGGGTATTCATCAACTAGTTTAGCTAGGTTTGAC
>JAJRVN010000029.1 GCA_024277325.1 Patescibacteria group bacterium
CCCTCTTGACACATATTCGAAAAATAGAATATAATGGTTTCAACTCTTTATAAATATTAGAAAAATTGAATATGTATAAACAAATCTTTATCGAACATGCCAAATTGCTTAAGGCCTTGGCCAACCCAAAGCGTTTGGAAATAATCCAGCTTCTGCGTGACCAAGAATTAAGCGTCGGCCAGATCCAGGAAATGCTTGACTTACCTCAAGCCAACCTAAGCCAGCATCTTCAAGTTTTGCGCCAAGCCCAAGTCGTCACCGCCAGGAAAGAAGGCAAGAATATCTACTACAAAATCGCTCACTCTAACTTTTTGCACGCCTCGGACTTAATCAGAGAGATTTTAATTAAAAGGCACCAAAACGACGATCTAGCTGATGAACTAGTTTTAAAAATGAGTGATTTGGTTCCCTTAACTCATGATCCGGTTTGCGGTATGAGACTGTCTCCCAAAACCGCCGCTTTTGCTTTAAAGCGTAAAAGTCAGACATATTATTTTTGTGCCGAAGGCTGTTTGAAAAAGTTTAAAACACAGCCGGATAGATATTTAAAAAGTAAGCAAAAATGACTAATAAAGTATTGATTTTTAGCATTGTGGTATCTTTTGGGCTGATAATCGTCGCCGGAGCTTTAATCAATAAGCAGATCCAACCATCATCGGTTAATCTGGCAAAAACCGATTTAAAAACTCGACTTAGACTGAAAAGGGCAGAACATGATTGGGGGCAGATAAGGATAAACGGTGGGGATGTTAAGCAGTCTTTTGTTATCGAAAATATTGGCGAGGGGCCTTTGCAACTTTATAATATTAAAACCTCTTGCATGTGTACGACAGCCTATCTGAGTTTAGACGATCAAAAATCGCCGGTTTTTGGCATGCACGATAAATCTAGTTATATTATGACAGTGCCGCCGGGCAAGTCGGCTAAACTTAACGTTGTTTTTAACCCGGCTTATCATGGCCCGGCCGGATTAGGTCAGATCACTCGTATGGTAACGATAGAAACTAATGATAGAGAAAACCCAAAGCTAACTTTTAAATTAATGGCTTTGGTAACTAAATAATTTTTTAAGAAAGGTTTTTTTATGAAAATAAATCAAAGAGTTTTAATCGGCCTCATAGTTTTTTTAGTCAGTTTCATTATGGTCTTATTATTTGTTATGGTTTTTAAAATAGAGATTAAACCAAGGTCAAAGATAAGTAAAAATCCGATTCCAACCCCGACTTCGGTCGAACCTCAACAGGGCTTTGCTTATTACTTAGACAAAGTTGCGCCTGAACAAGGTTTCACTGTAAATATAAAATGGGGAGATGTCGGCAAGAAAATCGTAGCGGCTGGTGGTATTGATCTGGCCAAATTTAAACAGAATTATACTGATGATCAGTATAAAGAAATACTGACTTTTTTAATGGAAACCAAAGACCAGCCGATAACGATAACAAGGGAGAATGCCTATTTTTGGGTTAATACTCTATGGGCTCTAGGCTTAACTCAAAAATCAGATGTCTTGGACAAAGGCATCATGAAGACAAAATATTCTGATAATTTAGGGAATTTTGCTTCAACAGGCGGTTGGTCGTTGGGCGCCAAGCCGGCTGTCAAACTTTACAGCTCAAAAGATATATTAGGTCTGACTCCGGCCCAGCAAGCTTTGGTTGTCAAGGTCAGCGCCAATATCTACAGGCCTTGTTGCGGTAACCCAACTTCGTTTCCTGATTGCAACCATGGCATGGCCATATTGGGCCTATTGGAATTGATGGCCTCGCAGGGAGCCGACGAAGACCAGATGTATAAAGCGGCCTTAGCCTTTAACTCTTATTGGTTTACTAATACTTATGCAGATCTGGCCTATTATTTTAAAACCAAAGAAAACAAGGATTGGAGCCAAGTTGATGCTAAGCGGGTTTTAAGTGCTAAGTACTCATCGGCTGGTGGATATCAAGCAATTAAACAGCAGATCGGCAACATTCCTGGCACCCAAACTCAAGGGGGTTCTTGTGGCGCGTAAAGCTGCTAAGCCAGCGGCATGGATTATGGGACTATTAACCTTAGCCATAATTGGTTTAATTATAGTTAAAGCCGGTCATCGGCCCGGCCGGATTATTATGATCCAAAGCCAGGATTATGATAATTTAACTAGCCAAGACGACGTCTTTGTTTTAAACGTGCATGTTCCCAAGCAAAAGCCTCTGCCCCAAACAGACGAATCTATCGCCTATAATCTCTTAAGTCAAAACCAAGCCAGCCTGCCGGAAAACAAGAAAACACCGATCTTGGTTTACTGCCGCAGCGGCAGCATGTCGCGCATCGCCGCCAAACAACTTTTAAAAATGGGCTATAAAACCATTTATGATCTGGAAGGGGGAGTTAAGGCTTATGAAGAGAGTCATGCTCAAGTTAAACTTTCACCGTCAGAGTATGGTTTTGGCCGAGTTCGCTACGGTGATGTGGCCAAGACAGAATTTGTCTTAGCCAACCAAACTTCATCCGCTTTAAATATAACCAGAATATCAACATCTTGTGGTTGCACTACCGCGACGGTTGCAGATCGGCAGCTTAAACCGGGTGGATCAACCGTAGTTAAGGTTAAATTTAATCCGGCGGTGCATAAAGACGATTCCGACCTTGGTCAGTTAACCAGAACCATTTTTATTGATACCGATAATCCCAACTACCCTCGTTTGATAGCAAAGATCACAGCTGATGTTTATAAAAACTAAATTAAACAATCCAAATAGTACCTTGCTTATCCGGCCGGTTTCCGCCCATTC
>JAJRVN010000002.1 GCA_024277325.1 Patescibacteria group bacterium
AACCAATGCATCGCCTAAAAACTGAGTTTTTTCCCTTTGCGGACAATCTTCATAAACGTCCTGCATAGCATTTTTCAAAGTGAGTTTGGCAACTTGGTAAACTTTATTCAATCTTTTATTATTCAAAATTTCAAAACCGCTGAAATCATTAACGGGGTAACTAACTTGAATAAAATCTAAAGATAACTGGTCCAAACTGAAACCGCCTTGGTTAACTATTAATAAATATCGGAAAGCTCGCCGATTCATTGACTCAAAAACATCACCTTTAACCACATCAAAAACTGCGTCAGCTTGTTTTATCGGATAATCAACTATTAAATATCCGTCTTTATCCGTGTTTTCACCATAAACCAAAAACAGCTTATGAGTATTAAAGCCAAATTTAAACCTTGGATAACCAATCATCATTTTGCCCATATCTAAAAGGTAGAAATCGGCCCGGCCACAATCTTTAGTAAATTTTAACCGAGATTGTTTTATAACTTCGGTCACATCTGTGCCTTTTTTATAATCATCATCCATATCAATCAACCGACCCCGGCCACATTTTATTGATTTTGGTTTTAACTTTATCAACTGCTGATTTAGCAAAGGAATCGGTCTTTTTAGCATTTTGTAATCTCCAAAAACATAACCGTCTATAACAGTGGGTGATGAAAAGCCGGTTTGTTTTAACTTGGCCAAATTAAACCATTGTTGAAAAGCCAAACTATCATGCACTCGGAATCGTTGATTCATCCCAAAACCTTCATCATTCCTGCCAACTTTCCAACTTCTGTCCGTTTCATACTTTTGGTGCCAACTTAAGGGGTATGTTATCTTAACCTCGCCCCAAAAACCACTCTTAATCATTGGGTGGTTATTTTCCGGCACACTTGGGTTATAAACCAACACTTTCAACTCATTTAGACCGATTTTAAATTTATCAATTCCTATTTCATCATAAAAAATTAGATTTTTTCTGTTTGGCACCGGTCCGCTATATACATATTCCCCGTTCCAATAAGCTTGATAAAGGCTATTGCCTGTTAATTTTATTTTTATCTTTTTGGCTCCCGGCAATATCCATATTTTTTTCTTAAAAATCGCATAATCATTTTCTTTTGTCAATTCATCAGAGTACCAAATCCACTTCGGCTTCTGCCCGTCTCCACCCCTCAGATATATAACAAGCCAAACACAGCCAAACAATCCTAAAATTACCCCGGCCAATAAAATCTTTTTCATTTACCTAGATTATAAAGCATCTCTTACCAGCAAAAATCTACCAAAACTCATTGGTTGAGATTTGGAAAAACTAAATTTAAAAAGAAGTTTACTACTTACTTCTATGATAAAAAAACACTTTTAAAGCTCGATGCCACTGATTAAATTCCTCTTTTTTAAAAGGTTTTTTAATTAAATAACGTTTATTTTTATACTCTTCTTGGATCCGATGATATTCCCTCATAAACCACTGGTAAGCCTCCACAACTTCTTTATAAGTTACAGATTCCTCTCTATATTTATAACTTTCCCTTAAAGCATTATTATTCACCAACCAATAAAGTTGATCTATCGGGTTTGCAGGAAACTCATAAGCTATATTAGACACACTCCTATTGAAGGTTCTCAGATAAGAACGTAATAACATCAATGTAAACCGCTGAAAGGTTCGCAAATGAGCTGCCTTAAAACCAAATCTTAACTGATTAGGAGTTTCATCGTAAAACTGAAGATTATAATCAGTATCAAAAATGCGTAAGTGTCTATATAGACCTGTTGTAAATGCTCGCCTATGAGCCATAAACTGATTGTGTAACACTTTATAAACTTTCTTATCCTCTACTAGCTCTCTAATAGCTCGTTCTCTCACTTTGTAAAACAAATTGTTATTCCCAAGAATAAGAAAAGCATTAATAACTCGGTCAGGAAATAAAATCTGCGGATTGTCATAGACACTTACCATTGGTAAATCTCTTCTACTAACATCCTTCACATCGATCCTACCATCATAACCAAACTCAATATGAACGTTCAAGTCAGAAAGCTTTTGCTTTATTTCATAAGATTCTAAAGGTAATTTTCCTTCTGTATAAATAACAATTTCTGTCTTGGACTGAACATGTCTCTCCATCCTTCCGTCACTACCAACAACTACAAAACACATTTTTTCATAATTCATATTAGGAAAAAGATTTTCAATATACTCCCTTAATTCCTCATGATAATTTTCATTCACCACCTCAACTAGTCCATAATAATCTCTAGGAGGTAATTTCCAAACTAATTCTCCAATCGATGGCGATTCACTTGTATAAGAAGGTCTAATCACAATGTTACAATAAAATCAAATGACGAAGCCTATTTTAACAGTAATAATTCCAACTTTCAACGAAGACAAAAATATAGCCGAGGCTATAGATTCGGTTAAAAAGAATATAAAAACCCCGCACACAATTGTGGTATGGGATACCGGCTCAACCGATCAAACGGTTGTTTTGGCCAAACATGCCGGGGCTACAGTTATCAACCACCCACCAATTAAGGTAGTTGAGGAAATAAGACAAAAAAGTATCGACCAAGCCCAAACTTCTTGGATCTTCTTGCTTGATGCCGATGAACAAGTTACACCCACACTGGGTCAAAAAATAGACAACTTAATTAAAAACAATCAAGCTGATGTTGTTGCCATTCCTCGTTTAAATTATCTTTTTGGCCAAGCTTTTAAACACGCCGGCTGGTGGCCGGACTACCAAACAAGACTATTTAAAAAAGGTAGTCTCACCTGGCCTAATAAGGTTCACACTCAACCGATTTTAAAGAAACAAAGTCGGAAAATTAAACTCGATTTAAACTCATACCTTATTCATCACAACTATGAGTCGATATCTGACTTTATTCAAAGACTTAATCGTTATACAGACATTCAAGCCAGCCAACTTATCAAATCAAAAAAAATCACAACTATCGACCTGGTTAACCAACCATTCCAAGAATTTCTGACACGATATTTTTATCTTGGGGGTTATAAGGGTAGGGTTTTGGGTTTTACCGTTTCCATTTTAATGGCTTTTTACATCTTTACTACTTATACAAAAGCTTATCAGCTTCAGAAACACTCTTGGCAAAATCCCTCACCTTTAGAAAATCCCAAAACCACAAAAAAACTCCTTTACGATTACCTTTACTGGCGCTCTCAAACCTTTTCTAAGCCTTCTTTATCACGTTTTCTCACTAAACTTAAACTCATTCTTCTACGATAATCAACCAGCGATCTGGAGTTGTTAGAAAGAAAAGTCTCGTGATTGTGTTAAACTAGATTCATGAAAAACAGGGTGGGGATGATAATAATCCGTTATGGTTCGGGATCGGAGATAAAATCCCTTTTAAAACAGATTGATGATCTGACTAACCAATATATTATTAAAGTTTTTATCGTTAATAACGGACCGGACGGTTTCAAGCTTGAATACACACCCAAAAACGCTAATCTCACCTACCAAATCATCGGTGATTCTTATAACCGAGGTTTTGCCGCCGGTATAAATTTTGGCCTGGAAACAGCCTACAAACAAGGCTTTGATTATTACATCATCGCCAACACTGATATCATCATCAACCAATCTAATTTTTTTGACGAACTTTTAAAGCCTTTTAATAATGATAAAAACATCGGCATCGTTTCACCAAAAATCTATTTTGCTCCCGGTTATGAGTTCCACAAACAAAGATACACTAAAAGTCAACAGGGTAGGGTGATATGGTATGCCGGCGGGGTGATTGACTGGCAAAATGTCTATACAGGCAACCGAGGCGTAGACAAGGTTGATAACAGCCAATATGACAAGGTTGAGTCAACCGAGTTCGCTACCGGCTGTTGTATGGTTTTAAATCAAGCTTGCTTAACTAAAACTAAAGGCTTTGACGCCCGTTACTTTTTGTATCTTGAAGATACCGATTTATCCTTGCGGGCTAAGAAGGCCGGCTTTAAGGTGATTTATAACCCTAAAGCCTATATGTTCCACAAAAACGCCCAATCAACCCAAGGTCCTGGTTCCAAACTGCATCTTTATTATCAAGAAAGAAACCGGCTAATCTTTGGCTTAACCTACGCGTCGACAAAAACCAAACTGGCTCTGATTAAAAATGTGGCTTTTCCCTATCTTTTTTCAACCTTAAAACGTAAAATAGTAGTTGATGCCGTTAATTTATTAACCAAAAAACCAACCTATGCCAAAATTGCCAATTAGCATCCTTATCTTAACCAAAAACTCAGCTGATTATTTAAAGCCGGCACTTGAATCGGTTAAGTTCGCCAACGAAATAATCATCCTTGATGATAGCTCTACCGATGAGACCATCAACATAGCTAAAAAATATACAGACAAAATCATTTCAGACCCAAAATCAACCAAAAATTTTGCCAATAAAAGAAATATTCTTAAAAATCAAGCTACAAACAATTGGCTTTTTTATCTTGACGCCGATGAGCGCATACCTTCTCAGCTCCAGCAAGAAATAGTCGGCATTATTAAAAACAATCAGCCGGCGGCTTACCAAGTTAGCCGGCTTAATATCTTTTGGGGCAAGCCTTTTTACCATGGTGGCTGGTCGCCTGACTGGGTTATTCGCCTATTTCATAAAAATTCTCTTACCAAATGGCAGGGACAACTTCATGAACAGCCCGAGTTTAAGGGTGAGCTTGAGTCTTTAAAATCTCCATTGATTCATCTGTCTCACAGCGGCTTAACCAAAAGCTTAACCAACTCCCTATCTTGGTCGTGGTTAGAAGCCAAGCTACTTTATGACAATCATCACCCACGTGTCAAGTGGTATCACTTCATCAGTGCTCCATTAAGAGAGTTTGGTTACCGCTTTTTAAAAAAATCCGGTTACAAAGACGGTTTAGAGGGCTTTTTAGAAAGCATTATGCAGATGATCTCCAAGTTTATAACCTACGAACGTTTATGGGAGTTACAAAACGGCAGACTCAAGGATAAGTACGATCTAATAGATAGGCAATTAACAAGCAGCAATTTTGATCTTAAATCAATAACCCATGACTAAAAGCATGAAAAAAGCCGCCTTTTTCTCTCCGTATCTAGACACTCTAGGTGGTGGAGAGAGGTACTTTTTTACAGCCTTAAGCTGGGCCTATAAACAAGATGCCAAGATCGATCTTTTCTGGCCGGAAGGGAAAATTATTGACCAGGCCAATAAACGCTTTGGTTTTAAACTGAGTTTGAATAGAATTAAACCCTCGGCTTCGGCCTATGCTCTTTTAACTCAAGGTTCTTTTTGGGAACGTACCGGCATCTTTGATGGTTACGACTTTGTCTTTTTTGTTTCTGACGGCAGTATCCCTTTTTTACACCCCAAAAGCTTAAATTTGGTTCATTTTCAAGTACCTTTTACTAAGGTTAACAAAAGCTTTTTTTGGTTTATTAAGAAAAAACGGATTGATTATTTCGTTTACAACTCAAAATTTACTCAAAAGATTATTCAACCCCAACTTAACAACTCGCCATCAATAGTTATTTATCCGCCGGTTGATACTGCTTCATTTCACACCAATTCTGTGAAAAAAGAAAAGATTATTTTAGCGGTTGGTCGATTTGACCAAACCATGCAGGCCAAACGTCAAGATATCTTAATCTCAACCTTTAAACAAATTTCACATCAAATTCCACAATGGAAACTTGTTTTAGCAGGAGGCACCACTAACACAAAAGCTTGGGTTGACCCGCTTAAAAAACAAGCTTCAGGTTATCCAATCGAGTTTGCCGTCAATCCATCGTGGCAGACATTAAAACAACTTTATTTATCAGCCTCGATCTTTTGGCATGCCGCCGGTTTTGGCATTGACCCGGCTAAACATCCTGAAAAGATGGAGCATTTTGGCATCACCACAGTTGAGGCTCTGGCGGCCGGTTGCATCCCGATCGTTTATAATGGCGGCGGTTTGCCGGAAATCATTATCCACAGACAAAACGGCCTTTTATTCCCAACCAAACAACAGTTGGCCAACCTAACCTTGTCAACCGTTAATAAACAAACTCATTTTGACTTATCTTATTTAATCCAGTCTGCCCAACAATTTGACCAAGTTAATTTTTATGCAAGTTTAGACAGTCTCTATGAAAAACATCAAAAACAAAAATAACAAAAACTTGGTAATCCTACTTTGTATCGGTCTTATCATTAAACTGCTTACCTCTTTTTTTACTTATCATCCCGATACTCAAGCCTTGCAAATGACCGCCACCATTATCAATCAAAACAATCTTTGGCTTAGGATGTATGACTATATCCCCCAACTACCCCATAACAACCCCATCTTCACCCATTACGGGCCTAAGGTTATGAACTATCCGCCGGCCGCTTATTGGTTTCAGGCCATTTGGTATAAAATTACATCTTTTGTTATCTCTCCTCAAATCAATCAGCAGTTTATCAACGGCCAAGCCCCGCTTACTAATCGAGGTTTTAACTTTTTATTACTTGTCTTCAAGCTCAAATATCTGTTTTTTGACATGGCCATCACTTATTTAATTTATCTTATTACCAAGAAAAAAACCTTATACGCTCTCGTTTGGTGGCTCAACCCGTTCAGCTTATACGCCACTTATATGATCGGCCAATTCGGTATTATCCCGTTATTTTTTAGTCTGTTAGCTTACTACCTTATCGCCAGTAAACACAAATATCTTCAAGCCGCTTTTTGGCTTGGGGTAGGGGGAGCTTTTAAAATCTTTCCTCTTTTATTTTTACCTTTTTTGGCCACTAAACTGACTACCTTTAAAAAACAAGTTCTAATCTTGGCAATTGGTCTTTTGACCTACATTCTGCCAACCTTGCCCTTTATTCATTCTTACGGTTACCGCACCTTTGCTATGATAGCCTCGCAAACCGACAAAATATTTTATGCCAAAATTATGCTTACCGGCGCCGAGTATATTTCTATTTTTGCCATTATCTACGTAGCCTTGCTCACTTTATCGTATCTTAACAAAATTCCTTTGTGGCTTGGTTTTTGGTCAATTATGGCTGTCTTTTTCAGCTTAGTCCATTTCCACCCCCAATGGATTATCTTTATCATTCCCTGGTCAATCCTTTATTTATCCAAGCTTAAATCAAAAGATAAAATAAAAACCGTTAATTTATTTATCGGCCTATGCCTTCTTTTTATCATTATAATTTTTTCTTTTGACGCTTCGCTTAACATCAACCTTTTTAACCCTCTTGCCAGCAAGCAGATCATCTCAAACAATCTTGTGCCGCTGGCCTTCATCAACCAAACTTATCCCTTTCATGACTTTATGAGTTTGATAAGAAGTCTGTGGGCCGGTTTGTGGTTTGGACTTTTATATCAAACTTATCGATTGTATTCAAACCAAAATGACAAAGTTTAAAGTCTCTGCCACAATAACTTTATTTGTCCTACTTGCCTTTGTTTATCTTTGGCGGTTGGGTCAGGTTCCGCCGGCCCTTTTAGATGATGAGGCTTCAATCGGCTACAATGCCACTTTGATCGCCAAAACCTTTCATGACCAAAACAATCGTTTTTTACCGGTTTATACATTAACTCTAAACGGCTCCGATTGGAAACAGCCGGTTAGTATCTATACCAACGCCCTTATCTTTAAATTATTTAAACCGTCGACCTTTAACTTTAAACTAACATCAATCCTTTTTGTTTTTATCTCGGCCGCACTCCTTTTTTTAACTCTCCACAAACTAAAACTTGGCCCTTATTTGTCAACGGTGGGAACTGCTTTTTACCTTCTCAATCCAGGCATATATATAAACTCACGTTTAGGCTTGGAAAACGTCTCGCTTTTACCCTTTGTTGGCTTGTGGTTTTTTCTTTTGGTTTCTTATCTTGATAGTCGTAAAACCAAATACCTAAATCTGGCCGGGGTGGTTCTGGGCTTGTCTTTTTATTCTTACAAGGGCATGCAGCTTTTTGTCTGGCCGCTGGCAATAGCTTCGATCATCTATATCATCTATCTTGATAGGGGAATAAAGCTCAAATCCATCCTAAAATTTATCATCCCTTTTGGCCTGCCGCTGTCTTTTATTCCCCTTTGGCAGATTAAGTACGCCGGGGCGGTCTTAAACACCGGTCAATCTACTTCTTTTGATTTCTTTCAAGCGGCTTACAAGTATTTGTCGGTTTATAATCCGGCGGTTTTGTTTGTTTCATCAGATAAGCTTTTGATTCACTCGACCCAGCTTCACGGTATGATGCTTCTAATTTTCTTACCTCTTATTATTTTTGGGTTAAGCAAAATCAAAAACCCAGCTGTTAAAATCTTAATCATTAGTTCGCTTATTCTAATCCCCCTGCCTATGACCCTGACCAACTCCATTAATCGCACCAGCCGGCTCTTAATTTTAATCCCATTTTTGGCGCTTATCATTACTTATGGCTTTGCTTATCTTGCCCGCCTGAAAAAATCAATTCTTGTTCCTGCCTTTGTGATTGTTTTAGCCTTGATTAACTTTAGCCATTTTTTTGCCTATTACCAAACTACCTATCCACAACTTTTAAGAAACAAACTGCCAACCGACAATTTAAAAGCAGCGATGGCTAAGTTATCCCGATCAGCAAAAAACGACAGTCTAAACCCGGTTATCGATAAGGATCTCTTTTTAAGCTATAAGCCTCAGGTTAATTTCTACACCCAAATCTACTTTGCCGATAAACAACCGGCTATCATCGATCTAAATAAAGCTAAACCCGGCTTAAATGACATCATTTTAACTAAACGAAGAGCTGATAAGCCACTGGTTACCCAAGAAACTATCAAAGCTAAGTATTCGGGCAACCCAACTTTGTATTTAGTTAGGTTAAAATAGGCTTATATGCTTAAACA
Organism: Patescibacteria group bacterium; assembly: GCA_024277325.1. Lineage (GTDB taxonomy): Bacteria > Patescibacteriota > Microgenomatia > JAADGY01 > JAADGY01 > JAJRVN01. Next base: position 8,865 of record JAJRVN010000002.1, read on the forward strand.
CACGCTTTTGATTCCGATTTACAACAATCTTAGCCTTCTTAAAAAATTTCTGCCTAATAATTTAAAATTTCCTTGGAACGAGGTCATCATTATCGACGATGCCTCAACCGACGGTTCCGGTTCGTGGATAAAACAAAATTATCCCAACATCAAACTTATCAGCCATACCAAAAACCAAGGTTTTATCAAAAGCGTTAACCAAGGCTTTAAAAAAGCCAGGGGTGATGTCGTCACTTTATTAAACAGTGATGTTTTGCTCAAAAACAATCCTATCCCCATCCTTAATCAATTCTTTCAAAAAAATCCCAAAACCTTCGCTGTTTCTTTTAACGAACCCCAATACAGCTATGCCGTTTCAGATTGGGACGGGCTGTTTGGCCATAAGGTCGGGCCAAAATCAACCAAGCCCCATCAATCCCTTTATGCTTCCGGCGGCAGTGCCGCCTTTGTCAAATCGGCCTGGTTAAAGCTTGGTGGTTTCGACCCCATCTACCAACCTTTTTATTGGGAAGATGTCGATATCTCGTGGCGGGCCAAGCAAGCCGGCTACCAAATCTGGTGGCACCCTGATATTATAGTTGATCACCAACACGAATCCACCACTTCCAAATCTCACGGCCAAAAATACAAAACCTTTATTATTGAAAGAAACCGGCTTATCTTTACTCTGCGTTATTTCTGGCAAACATTAAAAAAACGGGGCATTATTAAATATTTGATTGGTAGGTGTTTAAAACACCCTGGTTATACTAAGGTTGTTTATGAAGCCGTTAAAAAACTTTATTTCTAAAAACAAACTATTAGTGGCTATCTGGTTTGTCACCTTGGTTTTTGTTGGTTTATCAGCCCGGTACGTTGCCAACAATGATCTTTATTTTCATACCGATCTGGCTAGAGATTTTTTGGTTCTTGATGAGATAGTTAAAACCAAAAGACCAACCTTGATCGGGCCTCGCTCCGGCGGAATACAGGGGGTGTTTCATGGACCTTTATGGTTTTATCTTAACTTGCCGGCTTTCGTTATAGGGCAGGGCAATCCGGTAATCGTCGCTTGGTGGTGGGTCGTTCTCAACTTTGTGTATATCCTGGTTATCTATTTGATTACTCTTAAGCTCAGCCACCACAAACTTACAGCTGGCTTTGCGGCTTTGTTAACCGCCATCATCGGCATTCAGTATACCCATAACTTGTTTAACCCCTTCGGGGCCGTAGCTTTATTCCCTGTTTTTGTTTATCTAATGACTAAGTATCATAAGGACTCTCAAAGTTCAAATTTGGTTTTAGCTTTATTTATTCTTGGTTTAATGTTCCAGTTTCAAATGGCTTTTGCCGGTCCCATCATAATCATGACTCTGATTTACTCACTTTACTTTAGCCTTTATAAAAAAAGACATCAATTGTCTCATCTTGGCTCATTCTTCATCCTTATTATTCCCTTATTCACTTTCATCGCCTTCGATCTACGACATGATTTTCTCCAACTTAGATCCGTTATCTTCTATCTAACTAATAGTACAGGACCAAGCGGTTGGTTTGGTTGGTCATTTATTAAAGAAAGAGTTAAGGATACACTTTTATACGGCTGGAATCTGTTGCCTTACCCCACTTGGCTAACCTCTATAACCAGTTTAGTTTTTATGGCTTATCTTATTCTAAACAAAACCAAGTCCAAATTTGATGTCTTTTTTAATTTTTTCTTTTATTTTTACTTTGGTTATTGGTTTATCACCTTAGCTTATAGGGGCGGCATTATGCAGTATTACTACTGGCCATTCCAGTCGGCTGCGATTATTGTCTTCAGTTTGATTTTATGGCAGACAAACTTTCTCAAAAGACTAAAGTGGCTGATGATTGCGGTTCTTGTTATCGGTTATTTTGGCTTCATTCGGCAACAAAATCAAGAGTTTAATCGCTTCGTCGGCAAAGACGCCAGTTCTTGGCGATTCTTACACCAGTTAGCCAAACAAACTTATACCCAAGCCCCGGATAAATTCGGCTATTTCGTCTACACTCCTGATCTTTACGGCTACTCCCCTTTATACGCCATGACCTACACTCAAAAAGAGTATCCCTACAAGACCGCTGTTAGTTACACCAAATTACCAACCACAATTTTGGTTGTGGCTCCGCCCCCAAAGGAAAAGCCTTATCTTAACGGCATTTATTGGCGGCGCGGTCAGTTAAAAATCACTAAAGAACCGGACAAAATCAAAAGATATGACAACGGTTATTTGGTTGAGTTTTACAGCCTCACCGACGACCAAATCAAACAGCCTATAGATCAATATCTTATTAAGGGTATATTCTTTAGATAATGATCTCAATCATCATAGTTACCTACAATAACTGGCGGTACTTAGGCAAGCTCCTTGATAAATTATCATCTACGCCCAAAGATTGGCAGGTTATTATTGTCGATAATAATTCAAACCAAGAGACCAAAAAAATACTAAAAAAATACCAGTCAAAACCTAATTTTAAAATAATCTTTAACAAAAAAAATCTTGGCTTTGGTAGAGCAGTTAATCAGGCCAGTAAAATCGCCAAGGGAGAGTATCTTTTGCTTTTAAACCCAGACCTTTTGATAAACTCCTCTCAGATTAAAACTTTATTAAAATTCGCTCAAAAACAAAAAAAACTTGGGGCCGTAGTTCCGACCCTCATTACCGCTGATCATAAAATCCAACCGTCGGTTTATCCTCTACCATCTATCTGGGGGGCTTTAAAAGAGTTTGTTTTGGGTTTAAAACATAATTACCTACCGTTTGTCCCCAAGTCCAAAAAACCAATCAAGGTATCGGCAGCTGTTGGCGCCTGTATGCTTATACCCAAATCGGCTTGGCAAAAAGTAAAAGGCTTTAATCCAAAATATTTTCTTTATTTTGAAGATATCGATCTTTGCCGAAAGCTCAAACAATTAAATCTCTCCATTTGGTATCTGCCAAACATAAAGGTAAAGCACATAGTGGGCGAAAGCTCCGATCAACAAACCAACAAACTGCTTCATAAAAGTGCTTCCATCTATTTTGGCAAAACCAAAAAACAAATCATTGATTTCATTATCCGTTTCGGCGGTTTCGTGCCAGCTGTTTTTATCAGTTTAGCTTTGGCTTGGTTGAAACTAAACCTCACAATGAACACTTCCGGTTTTGCCGCCGATCAAGAATATTTGGCCTGGCAAGCCTACAAAGCCTGGCAGAGTCATAACTTTTTCTTTACCGGCATGCCGGCTAGCATCGGTGGCTTTTTCATCGCTCCTTATTACAGCTACCTTAACGCTCTAATTTTTAAACTGTTCAACTTCAAACCTTTAAGTTTATTTATAACTTCTTTCACTTCTAATTTTATTACTTTAATAGCTATTTACCACCTGGCTAAAACCACTTTGAAAAAACAACCGCCTGCTTATCTTTTAATGTTGGCTTTTGCTGTCTCCAAATACTCCAACGGCCTTTGGCCGGTTGATTGGCTAACCTTAAGTGCGGTTTTGTTTTTGACCAGCTTGTGGCTTATGTTTCAAAACCAACATAACAAAGCTTTATTGTGGTTAGCATTAAGCTTCTTTATCGGTGTTTCAGCCCACCCATCATATCTGGCTATTATCCCATTTGCTATGATTATGGGTTTTTATCTTTTGCTTAACTCCGGCCTGCGATATCGCTTGATAAGTGTTGGTTTGGTAATTACCAGCCTCTTGCCGTTGATTTTGTTTGACCTCAAACATAACGGTCATAACCTAAGGGGTTTGCTGTCGATTATAACCGACCAACAAAATCGAGGCGACTACCTGCAAGCAACTCCAACTCAATTTATCTGGGTGAGTTTAAAAAACAACTACTTTAAAGGTCTTGACATACCAATCTCGGCCGGTTTTGTTATTGCTATTATCGGATTTTTAAGCTTAGTCTATCTTATTCGAAAACATAAAGCCAAATACTATCTGGCTGTCATTTTTTTGTCTTTTATTCTACTAATTGGCTTGCCTCTTATTTTAACTAAAACCGTTGACTACTATCTTTTGTATCCCGGCATTATGCTCTTTTTTATCTCTTTGATCTTGATTATAAAATCGGCAAATTTTTTGCCTGCAATTGTTAAACATTCTGCCTTTGTTATTATCTTTACTTTTTTTAGTTATTTGAGTTTTGTAAAGATTAGCCAGCCAACTCCTTTTAGCTGGCATTATCAAAATCAAGCCGTTAAGTTTATATCCCAAAACTTTGACTTAAATCAAACCAAATTAGCCATAATTACCCAACCCGGCCGGGAGAAGGGATTCTACTACCTTTTTGAACAAGCTAAAAAAGATAAATCTTCTTTAAAAAAACTGTCGGCAAAATGGGTCAATCTGGTATTTGTCCACGATTGGCATGACCCGCAAGCTAACTTAAAAGAAATCGGCGGCTACAAAATTTACTGGAAGTAATCCTACACACCTTGGAGGTGTGCAGATAGAATCCCAAGACAGTTTATAATATACCCATGTCTAAAAAGGTTTGGCTTGTCTTGGGGTTGATTTTTCTTTTCTCATTCAGCCTTTTTTCCGTTTATTCAACTTATGTTTTTGCCACTCCCAATTGGGATGAGGTTTCTTTTGGCTATAACGCCTTTTCTATCTTAAGGACCGGCCGAGATGAGTGGGGTAGGTGGTTCCCTTTAATTTTTAGGGCTTTTGGTGATTACAAACTGCCTCTTTATGCTTATTTATCAACCGTTCCCATCGCTGTCTTTGGTTTAAACGTTTTTGCCACTCGTTTTATCTCTATTTTGGCCGGCAGTTTCTTTTCGCTAATCATCTTTTTTATCGGCCGGCAACTAAAGTTTACAACCAAGACCGCTCTTCTCATCGCCACCATCAGCGTTATCAACCCTTGGCATCTTTGGCTGTCTTCAACCGCCCTTGAATCGAACCTGGCCTTGACCCTCTTTGCCGCCGGTGTTTTGTTTTTGATTAAGTCTTTCCAAAAACCAAATCAAGCCAAATTCTTAATCTTAGCCATCGTTCTTTTAGGCCTAACTATGCATACCTATAACTCATACCGCCTCATAACCCCCCTCATCTTTTTCTTCCTAATAATCACTACTATAAGGTATAACGATCCCGGATCGTTATCTCTGAACCCCAGGAATGACGATCCGGGATCGTTAAGAAAAATCAGATTGCCTATATTTATATTCAGTCTTTTTCTAATACCCATCATCTATCAAACTTATATGGGTTATGGCAAGGCCAGGTTTGATATCGTCAGCCTATTCAAAGACCGGGGCGTTAAGTTATCGGTCGAAGCGGACCGAAACTTCCCCCACAATAAATTAACCGCTCGCTTCTACCATAACCGGCCATTTTACACCCTCCAAAAACTAGAACTAAATTATCTGTCTAACTTTTCACCTGAGTTTTTGTTTTTCAAAGGTGGTTCCAACCTAGCCTTCTCGCCCTTAAACTACGGTCATTTTTATTGGTGGGAGATT
>JAJRVN010000030.1 GCA_024277325.1 Patescibacteria group bacterium
TGATAGCTTAAACCAAAACCAAACCTATGTAATCTGAACGGTGAATAGGGCGTTGACAAACCAATGCCGAAGGAAACGATAAAGGCGATTAAACTAAACAGGACTATTTTAACCAGCCGCAAACGAAATTGGCTGCCAGATGTCCACAAGTTAAATACCAAAGTTAAAAAAACAACCAAGCTTAGGCCAAACAAAGGAATAGCTCGGATATATCTAAAAGCCAAGCCAAGTGACAATAACCAAGTTAAAACCACAAACCAATCGACTTTTCGTCTTGATTTAATCAGTATATAAACCAAGCCGGCTAAACTTAAGATGATTAAGCCCAAAGTCTGGACAAAAACAAAACTAAGCAAGCGCTTCAGACCAAAAACCAAACTCTGGTTTTCAACTATCATATAGCCGTAATTTTTAAAGATCATAAAAGGCTCTAAAAGTCCCTGAAGGCCAAATGGGTTGACTAGGCTGGCAAAAAAAGCGCCGATTACCAAAATCAAGAACGGCTTTTGAAGCTGTCGCCAGCCGGCAAGCCGGGCATCTATTAAGCCAAAAACCGGCAAGATTAAACCGAAAACAAAAAAGATATGGAGGTTTACCCATAACATCTGAATAAGTAAATATATTAAAATCGGCTGCCATTTTTTTTGCCATCTTCTCATCTGCCATAAAAGATAAAAGTCTAAGCTGAAGAAAAGAAAAGACATGCCTTCCGGCCTGACCTCAACTCGGTAGGTTACAAGCGGTAGAACCAGAAGACCAACTAAAACAATGATATATCGATTTTTAGCTAGCTTGGTACCAAGATAAAGCATCAAACCAAAACTTAAAACAATAAGCAAATCATAAAACACTGATAAGCCCGGGAATGAAGCCAGTTTATCTAAAAGGTAAAAAACTACGCCACTGCCCCAATGATGATTAATAACCGGAAAATTAGGATGGGTATATGAATAATAATTGATTTGGCTAATCAGGCCTTGGTTTATAAACAATCGGCCGTTGACAAGGTGCCGGCCAAGGTCAGCCGTTACCAAAACAATCTTTTGGGCCACCAATAAAAAAGCATATAATGACAGGGTAAAGACTAAAGCCAAATTAACTCGTTTGCCAGGTGCCATACTTTATTCTATGCTAAATTAAGATGGGGCAGGAAACAATAACTAAATTATCAATCATCATCCCGGTTTTCAACGAAGAAAAGTTTATTTTTGACTGCTTAACCAAGGTGGTTCAGGCTGATAGCTTGGGTTTGATAAAGGAAATCGTCGTCATCGACGATGGCTCAACCGATGCCAGCTTGTCTAAGATTCCTGACTTTGTCCAACAAACCGGGCTCAAGTTAGTTTCCCAAAAAGCCAATCTGAAAAAATACACCGGGGTTGTTGATTTTATCTTGATTAAGCTGCCAGCAAACAAGGGTAAGGGCAAGGCTGTCAGAACCGGAATAACAAAATCCAGCGGTGATGTGGTTATCATCCAAGATGCCGATCTTGAGTATGATCCGGCTGATTATAAAAACTTGCTGGCGCCGTTTATAAAAAGCCAAGCCGATGTTGTCTATGGTTCCCGGTTTATCGCCGGCCGGCCACACCGAGTTTTATATTACTGGCATTTTTTGGGCAACAAAGTAATTACCCACTTGGTTAACTTGACTGCTAACCTGAACCTGACCGACGTTGAATGCGGCTACAAAGTTTTTAAAGGCAAGCTTATAAGACAGTTGGCTAAAGATTTAAGCTGTAATGATTTTGGTTTTGAGATAGAAGTAAGCCTCAAATTGGCTCGGATAAAAAACTTAAAAATCTATGAAGTTGGTATCGCCTACTGGGGCAGAACTTACGCTGAAGGCAAGAAGATCACTTGGCGGGACGGTTTAAAAGCGATTTGGCTTATTGTCAAGCACGGCTTTCTTAAGAGATAATGCTGTCAACCCCCGGGGTTGCCCCTCTAGGCAACCCCGGGGGTTGACACAAATAAACATAAGCAATTTACTAAAGCAACCAAAAGTTTGGCCTTGGTCATATTTGACTCTAATGCACTAAGCGGGGCTTTTTACCTCTTGATTGCTCACAACATCTACCCGGGTGTCAGTCAAATCAACGAGGGACAAATCTCAGAAAAAAGCATCGTCCTTATTAATGATTTCCACCAACCCAGATATAACGGACCCTGTCCGCCAAAGGGTAAGCTCCGCCACTAAGTTCTTCAAGTGTTTGCTTTAAATAAACTTCTTGATCAAAACAAAGTGATAGATAAAGAAAACTTCTTTCAGGTCATAGACGGACTTAAGTTATCTTCCGACCAGTTAATTGGGGTCTACAAACACTAGCCTTAATTTCTAGTTGTTTATCTTGTTTATTTTTTTATTAAGAAGCTTAATTATTTTTATCTTACTCCAGCCTTTTTCTCTTAATTTTTCTACCAAAATTTCAAAGCCGGCTTGAGCATATCTGATAATGCTATCTTTTTCTTGTTTTTTGCCGGCTTGTTGCAAGCCTTTGGTCATGACCCATAAAGTTCTGACATCGGCAAAAACGTGGTTAAGATATGTTTCAATTCCAAACTTGGTTGCCTCCATTTTTTCCAAGTGAGGCAACAAATCTCGGCGCCGGTAAGCTCTTTCTCCGGTTAAGTGTTTAAACAGAAACACGTCCTTTTCCCTTATGGCCAAGACTTGATCAGCAATGTTGTACTTTATCGGCTCAACCAATCCTAAAAAATGGTTTTTATGCAGTTTAACCAGGTCGGCATCACAGAAAACAATGATGTCAGATTGGGCTTTTTTGACTCCGGCGACCATGGCATAAGACTTGCCTTTGTTTTTCTTAAAAGTGATAATCTGTATCTTGTTCTTGAAAGATTTTAATATTTTTGAGCTAGTATCGGTCGAACCGTCATCAATACAGATAATCTCGTTAAAAAAATTAAATCCAATTATGTTTTTCAGCAATCGTTTTAAGTATTTATCCTCGTTAAAAATCGAGATGATTATCGCCGCGGTAGTTAGTTTTTGGTCAGCGGTCATAATCACATTTTATCCTATATTCTAAACTTTCAAAGTGTCTCATCATCAACTTTTTCTAATATAGGCTAAAATAAGAGTATGAGAAGAACTTGGTTAGTGGCGGTTGTGGCCGGATTGGTCTTCTTAAGCTTCTTTGCCGGCTTGGTTGTGGCGGCTGATCCGGGAGTTAATATCGGCGCTAGGCATGAACAATTAAACCAAGCGGCTGGTTTAGTCGGTCCCGGTGGCTGGGTTGTAACCATGGCTACTCCGGGCGACTGCAGTTTTATTGAACAAGCTTCCAATAAAGGCGTTAATTTGGTTATCCGCGGCCACTATCCCGGCCAGAATTACCAAAGCGAGGCCGGCAAGAACTGGGCCATAAGCTGGGCCTACACTTTGGCCAATGCCAAACTTGGCAGCAAGGTTTACTTTATGCCTTTAAATGAACCTAATCAGGAGGGTACTGGTGACTATCAAACTCCAGGCACTACAGCTCTTTATACTAAAGCCTTAATTGACAACTTTAACCAGCTTCAAATCAGAGGCAGTAAAGTCTATTTACTCTCACCTATGCTTAATTCCAATCATCCAAATATCGGCGGTTACGTTAACCAGCTGCCAAGCGGCTTTTTCAATCAATTTGACGGTGTCGCCATGAACCTTTATGATACCGAAGACGTCCCAGGGGCTGTTTTCCGCTACCCGACCGGCAAAATACCAATGGACAATGCCAGCGATTTTGGTTATGTTCTCAACAATCTTTATCGTGCCGGCGGCAAACCGGTTTATGGGGTTGAGTCAGGTGTGATTCATCACCCGGAAGGAGTTGTTTACCGTGATGAATACCTGGTTGAGTTTGTTAAGAAGGCCCAGTCTGCCCGCTTGCCGGCAGTCATGGCCGCCCCGTTTTCTTATGACCCTGAACACCAGGAATCTTGGAATATCTTTACTTCAGATACAGCCAAAGCTTATAGAAAAGGTGGTCGCAACCCGGAACCGGTTAGCGGCGGCCAGTATGGCACTGATGACCTAATCAAAATGGCCAAAGACAAGGGCATCAATTTGGTCCGTTGCGGTGAAAACAGCTGCGGCTTAGCCACAAGCCAAGAATACTGTACTACTTATGCTGGCAGTTTTGGTGATGCCAGTGCCAAAAGACAAGTAGTTGAAACCTCTGATCTAAGCTACTCAATGACTGATCCAGTTAGGATTTTACAAAAAGACAGATTGATTCCGCCTGATCCGGGACCAAGAGATGTAACTCGTGGGACTTTCCTAGAGCACTTTAACAACATCAGTCTACCTTATGTCAAATCAACTGCTAAATACCTGGCTGGCGACCTAATATATAACAGTGAAGTAACCGAGCCGTCGCTTTTGAGTGTTTTAATGAGCTCGAACCTAAAAGATGAGATGATGGCCCAATATTGGAGCAATTGTAAAAACCATGTTTACTGCACCGGCACTGACTCCAACCCGCAACAGTGCCCCAATGATGCCGACGAGTGTTTGGTTTATAAAGACGACGGCTTACCTTTCCATATCCAAGACATTCCTCGCAAGCCTCTAAAGAGGGAATATCGCGATTTATCGAAGTACTACCAAGACCTAAAAGCGTGGAAGTTACTGCCTTTAAGCAAATATTGGTATCAAATCCCTATCTTTGCTAATCCGGATACGGTTGTTACTGATGCGGTTGAGGTTCAAGCTTGCCCGGCCTTCACCGAGGTGGCCAGTACCGTTGAGCTTAAAGTACCTTGGGTTTCGGCTCTAAAAGACATCTCCGCTTTCACTAAAGATTTTCTCCAATCCCATCAATCTTTGGGCTTATCAGCCAAACCAAGCATGTCGGTCAAGTTAGCTGATAAAGACAAAGCTTCACCTTCAAAGCTAACCGCCAACCAAACTTCGACTAACCGCCAACCAACCAAGGTTTTGGCCGATAATCAACGGCCGGCCGATTCATGTGCGGCTCTTTGGCAGCAAGGTATTATGCTCAAGCAAGAAGGTAACAGTGTCTGTTGGCAGCTGCACGTCCAACGGAACAATTCATATCCCGGAGCCAGTAATTACAACATGTCTGACTGGCGATTCAGAGTTACGGTTGTCAACAATCAAACCGGTGAAGTTTTTACCAGTAAAGAACACTTTATTACCGGAGGCGACTCTAACTGGGACAGGGCGGGTGGACAGACAATTGATTGTCATATGGTAGGTGACCCCAATATACCTTTAAATGGCGTCAGCCTACAAGACATGTCGGTCAGTTGGCAATTTATTGACGGCTCATTTACTGGACCAGATCAAAGTTGTAATCCTAAACACTCAGGCTTAACTGGCATGGCTCCAGGGGAACAAACTTGCCAAGTTCCCAATCCACCAATGACCAAGGACGACCCTGATCCAGAAGCCATTGCTATTGAAGTTGACGGCCATACTCGGCTTAAGGGCCCAACCAAAACCTTAAAGTGCAGTTGGGTGGTTGATGCCAATGGAGAATGGAAGTGTAAGGGTGATAACAGCTTACCGGCTTATAATGTTGATGACCCCTTCTGGCTTTATCTTAAAATTCCATATCTTACCACTATTGCTAATAATCTCGTCGGTCAAGACGGACTGTTTAGGATATTAGCCAACCAGAAAATTATTCCTGTTGACTGGAGATTGGCAGCTAAGGCTGATCTGAATTACTGCGCCTCGGTTTATGACCAGGTCCTGAGGGGACATTTTATCTCTGAAGGAGCTCAACCTCAGGATTTATCCAACTTTAACACTTCCGTTATAGACAACGCTTCTTTGGCCCCATATTCATACACCGGCGATAGCCAACCATATTTTGAGTCAGAGCCGGGCCGGTCAAGAAATCAAGCCCAATGCGCCCTTGGTCAAACAACCACTAACCTCCATGTTTATCCTGTGGCGATCGGCGGGGTTCAACAGGCGATCGATGACATCGCCAAATGTCAAGTCAACCCCAATATCGACAAGGAATTTTGCCGGCAGTTATGAAGTTTTCCTTGATTCTTGTCAGTTACAACGCTCCGGATGATTTGGACCAGTGCTTACAGATTATCCGATCTGAATTAAGTCGGATTAAACAGGCTGAGGTCATCATTGTTGACAATAACTCAACCAACAAAAA
>JAJRVN010000031.1 GCA_024277325.1 Patescibacteria group bacterium
TAATGCTTATACCCTTTTTGATTCGAGACAAGGCCAAACTCACGATTATGACATTCTATCAGGGGTTCAAGGTAATTTGATTTTAACGGTTGGCCAACTGCCGCCGACCAATACCCCAACCACAGTACCCCAACCACCGACCAATACCCCAACCACAGTACCCCAACCACCGACTAATACACCAACAATCAAGCCAGAACCACCGACTAATACACCAACTCCAAGGGAACCGGTGACCGGCGGGGCTAGTTTGACTTATACCGTTGATAAGACAAATAACAATGTGGATGTCCCTGATTTTATGATGACCGTAAACTTAAGCAACGCCTCTAATCAATCGGTGGACAGTGTTGATTTGGTGTTTAAATATGACCAGGGAATAGCCTTAAGGAATGACTATATTTTTAGAAAGGATGAGGGTTTGCCGGATAATGCTAACAGCAAGGTCAGGAGCATTAGCAACATTACTCATGAGGTTCGAGTTTCTATTTTATCTTTGGATATTCAACCTGGGGAAGATGTCGCTTTAGGTAAATTTTTCTTTGATCGTAATCCAGATGTTGAAACAGCCAGTGTTAGCTTGATTTATCACGCCGGTAGTAAAGTCGATTGTAATGTAAACAGCGGCGGGATCGATATCTTAACCAGCGTTGAACCGGATTTGGTCGAAGTGCCCCTGCCGACCCCGACCCAGCCTGATCAAGACCAACGAGTTCAAAGATTAACTTTTGATTTGCCCATCGAGATAGCCAATCCTATAGAAAATGATGAAAGCTTAGATTTTCCGCGCAGGTTGCCGGTTATTATCTTATTCGGCGACCAAGAAGCTTTAACGCCGCTTTGGGGTGAGGATCAGTTATTTGAAAATGTATTAACTCCGGTTGCTTGGGCGCGGACAGAAACCAAAGAAAGCAATCACAAACTGGTAACGTTGATGTCGTTTGGCCAAACCATGCCTTTATCTAGGCTACAGTCGATCTATAACCAAGCTGAGTTTGTCATAATCAAGCCGGCTGGTTTCCTGGCTAAAAAAATTAATAAAGACAATCTTGAGTTTAATTGTGCTGCTAACGGCAGTACGAGCGATGTTTTCTGCCGGTTAAGTTTTGTTGATCCTGTCTTTTTCCAACCAGGAGACTTAACCGCATCTGGAGAAACGAGAGTCTGGAGCAGTCAAGTACCTCTCGAAGATAATTTAATGCTTAAATATGAACAACTGTTAGATTGGCAAAGATATACTTCTGACGTAAAAGCTTCAGAGAAACTCACTTATCTTAAAGCTATTTTATCCTGGTTTGGCGATGATTATATCAATGCTTTTGACACCGGTTTATATCCGGCTAACCTGGGCAATCCTGACTTTGTGATTGATTGGGCCAAAGGAAACTTAATCTACGCCAATGTGCCTATAATTAACACAACCAAGTTTATGTTGAGCAAGTGGTTTAACTTACTTGATTCTGATGCTAATCGTTTCTTGAATTCATTGGATTGGAGCTTGGTTCACAGTTCGATAAGCCAACAATCAGAAGGCGACTTAGCCAAGTATTTAGAGTAATTAAGCCTTAATCTTAATGCCTAAGATAAAGAGGTTAGCTTTAAGTCGTCAATCCTTAATTAGATCCATAAGGCAGTTCTTTGCCGATAACCAATTTATTGAAGTCAGCACGCCGATTTTATCTCCATTCTTAATACCGGAATCTTATCTTGATTTTTTTCAAACCAAGTTGGCTACTCCGGAGGGCCGCCGCCGAAGCGTTTATTTGACCCCGTCTCCCGAATTATGGCATAAACGCCTGCTAGCCCAGGGTATTGGTAGTATCTTTGAGATAAGCCACAGATTTAGAAACGGTGATATTGGCAAGCTTCACAGGCCGGAATTTTGGCTTTTGGAGTGGTATAGCTTGAGCGCAGGCCTGCAAACATCGATGCGGTTGACACAAGATTTGATTAAATATGTAGTTGCCCGGCAAACCATTTATTACCAAGGCCAGAAGATAGATTTAACCGGAGAGTTTGAGTCTTTAAGCATGTTCGAGGCTTTTGAAAAATACACAGGCGTAACCGAAGATTCTTTTTTTGACAAAGGGGTTCTTTATAAAAAAGCCAGGCAACTGGGATTAACGGTCCAAAAGAGTGATTCTTGGGATGATTTATATACCTTGATCTATGTTTCTGAAGTTGAGCCTTATCTAGGAGAGGGCAAACCGACATTTATTTATAATTTCCCGACCCAGTTTGCTCCATTAGCTAAAACTAACCTCAAGGATCCTCGGTTTAAAGACAGATTTGAACTGTTTATCGCCGGTGTGGAATTGGCCGATGGCTATGTTGAGTTAACTGACCCAGAAGAGCAAAAACAAGCCTTTTTAACAGAGATTGCGGCTTTCAAAAAACAAAAAAAACCGTTACCTAAAGTAGACTGGCAGTTTATCGAGGTTCTAGAGCAGGGTTTACCAGAATCAAGCGGGGTAGCCCTAGGGATAGATCGATTATTGATGATAATTTTAGATAAATCTGACATAAAAGAAGTCCAGCTGATCTGACAATGATAATTTTTAATTTGTTTTCCTACCCATGTTATTAAGGTCTTGACCTGAATCTTACAAAAAAGTATATAAAAGACCAAGATTGATAGACTAATTCAACCTCGGATGTTGAAGTCGGTCTGAACATCGTCCATTGTCCATCGAACATGTTGGCCGTCATTCTGATGAAGATCAGAATCTCCTTGAGAGTGCATATACCAAGGGGATCCCGAAACCTGCCTGCGCAGGCAGGTTTCGGGATGAGGCGGGAATACTTAGTCATTAACCATTGTTATTGTTTAGGTCAATTAGTAATTAGGTTAATTTTCCTCCATCCTTCTATTGTCCATCAAACATCGAATATTGTTTTTTATGATACAATTAGACTTGGTATTATTTTGACACTTCATTTTATTCTAAATATCAAGCTCTTTGACAGTTGGTCTTATCACTAATGAGAGTGGTAGGAGGTGATTTTTAGTCTTTTATTAGACGAAGTAAAACAAAGCTGTATCAGCGGTGCTGATACAGATTCAGGAAAAATTCTTTTATTTGAGAGTTTGATCCTGGCTCAGGATGAACGCTGGCGGCGTGCCTTAGGTATGCAAGTCGAGCGTCTTTACAAAGAGCTTGCTCTTTGTAAGGTAGCGGCAGACGGGTGAGTAACGCGTAGGAATCTACCCTTTGGTGGGGGATAGCCTCGAGAAATCGAGGGTAATCCCGACATAAGCTCCGATTTATCGGAGGAAAGGACTTTGCGGTCCGCCGAAGGAGGAGCCTGCGTCCTATCAGCTAGTTGGTGAGGTAATGGCTCACCAAGGCTATGACGGGTAGGGGGCGTGAGAGCGTGATCCCCCACAATGGCACTGAGACACGGGCCATACACCTACGGGTGGCAGCAACTAGGAATATTGCGCAATGGGCGAAAGCCTGACGCAGCGACGCCGCGTGCGGGATGAAGGCCTTTGGGTTGTAAACCGCTGTTGCAGGGGAAGAAGCTCCGATTTATCGGAGTTGACGGTACCCTGCCAGAAAGCACCTGCTAACTACGTGCCAGCAGCAGCGGTAACACGTAGGGTGCGAGCGTTATCCGGATTTACTGGGCGTAAAGGGTCCGTAGGCGGTTGGATAAGTGATAGGTAAAAACCTCTGGCTCAACCAGAGATCTGCTTGTCATACTATTCAACTAGAGGAATGGAGAGGGTGCCGGAATTGACAGTGTAGGGGTGAAATCCGTTGATACTGTCAAGAACACCGGAGGCGAAGGCTGGCACCTGGACATTTCCTGACGCTCAGGGACGAAAGCTAGGGGAGCGAACCGGATTAGAGACCCGGGTAGTCCTAGCCGTAAACGATGCCTGTTAGCCATTCCCTTTTGGGAGTGGCGTAAGCTAACGCGTTAAACAGGCCGCCTGGGGAGTACAGCCGCAAGGTCGAAACTCAAAGGAATTGGCGGGGGAGCGCACAACCGGTGGAGCATGTGGTTTAATTCGATACAAAGCGATGAACCTTACCTGGGCTTGACATTCTGCCGCATGGTTTTATCGAAAGATAAGGTCCTTCAGGCAGAACAGCTGCTGCATGGCTGTCGTCAGCTCGTGCCGTGAGGTGTCCCTTTAAGTAGGGTAACGAGCGCAACCCTTACCCTGTGTTAATTTTCACAGGGGACTGCCCCGGCAAAACCGGGGAGGAAGGAGAGGATGATGTCAAGTCAGCATGGCGCTTACGCCCAGGGCTACACACATCCTACAATGGGGCTTACAATGGGTTGCCAAGCCGCGAGGCGGAGCTAATCCTATAAAAAGCCTCTCAGTTCGGATTGCAGGCTGCAATTCGCCTGCATGAAGTTGGAATCGGTAGTAAACGCGGATCAGCAGGCCGCGTTGAATACGTTCCCGCTCCTTGCACACACTGCCCGTCAAGCCAGCAAAGTTGGCAGCACCCGAAGCTCAGCCTCCTTCTCATGACGCAAGCCATGAGAAGGGCAAATAATAAATTCTAAATTCGAAATCCTAAACAATATCTAAATCACAAATTCCAAATTCTAAACAGTTTAGAATTTACAATTTCGTGCTTATAATTTAGGATTTCGAATTTGATTTCTTAATGATGTAAATCATGAGAAATTAGGTTTGTTTCATGAGAAGGGGGTTGGGTTAAGGTGAGGTCAGCGATGAGGACTAAGTCGTAACAAGGTAGGCGTACTGGAAGGTGCGCCTGGATCACCTCCTTTCAAGGAAAATATGCCTCCTATCACTCTCATTATTGGTAAGTCCAACTGAAATTTCTGACTCAAACTTTTAGAAATCTCAATAATTTGGCTGTTTTTGGCTTGTGATTATTTAACCGAATTATCCACCTCTTTTGATAATGTACACAATATTTGTTTGTTACCAGAGATGTTACTTCTGTAAAAATTTGACAAAGCGGTTTAATTTAGAATAGTATGTTAATATGGGCCAGACTAATGGGCTAGTTAATAATCAGCTTGATAGTAATCAAGTATATAAGGATTTACCACCTAAAAAACGACGTAGCCACAAGGTGGTAATCAAAGCTAAAAAGATTTGGAAATCATTCCCGAGCGTTAGTGGCAGAGTCAATGTCTTAAAAAATATTTCCTTCAATTTGTACTCCGGTGAGTTTGTTATAATCTTTGGCCCCTCTGGATGTGGAAAATCAACTTTGCTTCATACCATCCTGGGATTGGAACATCCAGACCAGGGACAGATTTTCTTACGCTATCAAAATTTATATGATATGTCGGAAGATGATCGAACCACTTGGCGCAAGCGCAAGACAGGCATGGTTTTCCAACAGCCTAACTGGATTAGATCACTTAATGTCCAAGACAATGTGGCCTATCCGCTTTTTTTAACTTCATCCAATAAAAAACACATAAAGGCCAGAGTGAATGAACTGCTTGAAATGGTGGGGATTAGCGATCTAGCTTACAAAAAGCCGATGGAACTATCCGGGGGAGAACAGCAAAAGGCGGCTTTAGCCAGAGCTTTAACAACCGACCCTGGCATTATCATAGCCGATGAGCCCACCGGCAATCTAGACAGTAAAAGCGGAGCAGAGTTAATTCGGCTGATAGCTTGGCTAAACCGGGCCAAGCGTAAGATGATTATCATGGTTACCCATGACTCAAGTTTTTTAAACTTGGCCACTCGGCGCATATATATGAAGGATGGTCAAATTATCAAGGATGAACATGATTAAGCCAAGATTTAAGTTTTTTCAGCTGGGTTCCAGGCAGAGTTGGCGCAGGAGATTAACCAGGCTGAGGTTATTTATCTTGCCCACGCCGGACCAGCTTAGCTGGCCGGTAGTTTTAAAGCTGTCGACTAAAAATTTGCTGACAAATCGGTCGAGGACTTTAATCACGATTGGAGGCATGGGGGCTGGAGTTGGGGCCATTGTCTTCTTGCTTTCTTTTGCTTATGCGCTGCAGGCAGTTGTGGTTAATCGCATGCTTTGGCCTGAAGCCTTGAGATCAGCCGATGTTACCAGTGATTCCAGCCAAGTAAAGTTGGACAGGGATATGTTAGTTAAGATAAAAAATATAGAAGGGGTCAGCCAAGTATATCCAGTAGTGCGTTTAGCCGGCCGGATTAAGTATAAAGACTCTCAAGTGGATATAGTGGTTATCGGCAGTAGCCAAAGGTATGTTCAGTTGAGCAATATTCCCGTAATTTATGGCCGGAATTTATCAGCTCAAAGCAGCTTGCCGTATAAGGATGGTCGAAAAATTGATTTGTTGTCTCAACTAGAGGTTTCAGCCGCCGGCCAGGTGGCCGGAGCCGAAACGGTAACTAGAGTCATCGACGACGGCGATTTGGTTAGCAATAAAGATGTTAAATATAAAGTTAAAGGTGGCAGCTATGTACCTGTTTATGCTTGGCCCAACCAAAGATCGAAAATAATAGGTTTTTTGGCTGCTGATATGTTACAAACCTACCAGGCTAAATTAGTGTGGGGTGGAGTTTATGAAGCTGTCGGCGGCCAGGGCCGGCAGATACTGGACAACGGCCAGATTAAGGGTAAATGGTTAAAAACCTATGTTCCGATTTGGCGAAAGATAGACAACTTGATTTTTGAACCTGTCTTAAAAGAAAACGGCCAGCAATTAAAACAATGGGGCTATTTAACCTTGGTAGATATTTATTTAATGTCCAATCTTGATGATAAAATCGACGATCTTATGAGTACCGGCCAAGTTTTAGGCGAATCAACTTCCGGTTCAAGTTTAGAGAAAACAGAAAAAACAGCCGATCAAATTGATGCAGATTCAGTTGTTTCGTCCGGTACGCAGGCAGCCCAGTTAATCGATGTTTTAACTACTACCAAAGACCAAGCATCAACCAAGAAAGAGCAGGTACAACTTAAAGTTAAGATAAAAACCAAACCTGAAAATAGAGAATTGTTGGTTAATGAAGTTTTGATTAGGGCTTGGGACAGTAAACCGGAAGATGTTATTGGCCAAACGGTTAAGTTAAGTTATGTTATTACGTCTAGCCTGGTACCGTCGATCAATGGCCGAGTTTTATCCGATGAGGTTGAATACAAGATAGTTGGAGTGGTCAAGGGCGGTAAAAAAGCTTTAATTTATGCACCCTTAGCTGATATTGAGAGCATGGGGATCGGTTATTACTCTTTGGTTAAGGTTTTGGTTGACAAAGAAGAGAATTTGCCCTTCGTTCGCGATGTGATTAGAAGCTTGGGTTTAACCTCGTTTAGCTTAAGCGATACATTAGGGCAGATAAACAGGCTTTTCCAAGTTATGAGATTTTTATTGATCGCTTTTGGATCGATCGCCTTATTGATTGCTTTATTTGGCATGTTTAACACATTAACCGTGTCTTTAATGGAAAGGACCAGAGAGATTGGTATCATGAAAAGTTTGGGAACCACCAACCTTGATGTGTGGCGTTTGTTTATCACTGAATCATTGATTATTTCCCTGTCGGGAGCGGTTTTGGGGGTAGTTTTGGGTACAACGGCGGAGGTTATGCTTGATAAATTCTTGCTTCATTTTAGCCAAAAAGCCGGCTTTGGCATTTGGCTTTTACCTCCGGATTTAATCGTGATTATTATATTGGTTACTATCGTGGTCGGCTTGGTAACCGGATGGTACCCGGCCAGGCGGGCAGCGAAAATATCAGCTTTGGATGCCATAAGATATGAATAAATTATTATTAAAAGCCTGTTTTCAGCGCCGATTAGTCAGCAGAGCCTATTTTCACTTTTTTGGTTTAATTATGTTTGGAGCTGGTATTGGTTTTAGCTTGTTTTATCTGACTAATGAAGTTATCTTGCCTAAAATTCATGCCTTAACTGAAAGCACTAAGACCATGCCAACCGATGTTGCCTTTAATCGGGCAGCTTCAGGTGGGCTGGCCGGCTATTTGGATGACAGCGGTACCGTTAGTGTTTTGTCATCAGAAGTTCGCATAGCCACATCCAGCTCGTGGTGGAATGCCGGTTATTTATATAAAAAGGCTATAACCCTAAAGAATTTATCCGGTCAAAACTTAACTGCTTCAGGTTCAGCTCAGATTGTGGTTAACACCAAAGAACTCTATGATGCCGGTAAACTTAAAGCCAATTGTGAAGATTTGCGAGTAGTGCTTGTGGCGACGGCTTCGGCCAATACCAGAACAGAACTGCCAAGGGCTTATCAATTGGCTCCGGGAACATCGAGTTGTTCGGATTCAAAGGCTACGATAGTGACATTTCCAAGAAAAGAAACTTTATGGAGTGGGGGCAATGATGGTAATTATCGCCTTTATTATGGCAATAGCCAGGCTTCAGCTCCCGGTTTTAATGATAGCGCTTATGACATCTCAAGGTCAGACGGTACGGCTGCTTCCGCTATTTTGGTTTGCCCATTTAATCAATCTACCACTTGTGTTGACGGCGAAACTCCGGCTCAGTCAAGTGGGGCGGTCAGGTATTCTGGAGGCAAAGGAGGATTGGTTTTTGACGGCCAGAGCGATTATGTCACCGTTGGCGACATAGGTTCAAGCGTTAAGACGGTTGAGTTTTGGGTTTATCCATACTCAACAAATAATTATTTTATTGACCTGAACGGTTCGGTATCTATCTCTGTGTCAGGAGGAACAATATCGACCACCGGCTTTACCAGTCCGACGATCTATGTCAATGGCACCGCCACTTCGAGCTTATCGGCAAATTCTTGGCAACATGTGGCCGTGGTAACCAGCACCGCCGTTAATGCTAATAATCTTGTCCTGGGCAAGATCTCATCGAATTATTTTAACGGTAAAATGGATGAATTAAGAATCAGTAGTGCTGTTCGCTATTCAAGCTCGTTTACTCCCAGCACATCTCCATTTGAACCGGACAGCGACACAATTCTTTTGTATCATTTTGATGAAAATGGCGACGACCCAAGAAATAGCGGTAAAGTTCTTGATGCTTCCGGCAATAGTTATCATGGCAGTATAACCGGGGCCAAAAATGTTTCGGGCTTGATAGGAGTAGATCAGAACTCTTCGGACACCGGTTACCTGCCGATTCAACCATATGGCGGTCACCAAGGTATGTTTATAGAAGAAAGCACAACTAATTTAATTACCAATCCATCTTTTGAAAATTCAACAGCTTACAATAATGAGTGGAGCTTTCCCTATTTTAATTATTCATCCTCAAGCAGTAATTTTACCGCTAAGATGGCCAAGAGAAATATTTCGGGAGCCCCCTTTGCCGCTGGCATATTAGTTCAAGGCGACGGTGCTAACGCCAGCAGTTTGACAGACGATGTTTTGTCAGTTGCCAGAAGTACCCAAATTCACGGCAACTTCTATACTAACTTTGATACCAGACAAGGTTCGGTATCGCTTTGGTGGATACCGGAATATGGCTATAGTGATTTATCAGGATCCGGACTTCATTATCTCTGGTATTTAAGCAGTAATTATTATTTTGCTTACGATTATGCCAATGACAGGTTCGAGTTAAAGATTGGGGGCCAATCAATGACGGCTTCATCTCAAATAGTAGCCGGTACGACTTACCACTTGGTTACCAGGTGGGATACGGCCAACGCTTTACAGTCTTCAAATTATGCCAGTATCTCAATCAATGATTCTCATACATACGGCATAACCAACCAGCCAACCGTTGAAGCTCCGGCCGGCAATATCTATATAGGCAGTAATGGCAGTAATGGCGCTTCAAGCGGCATAATCGAAGGCCTAACCATTTATCGCCGGCAGTTGTTCGATGGTTCTTACGGTATCGATGCCGGCAATGGGGATGAGATAGCCTTGATTTATAGCAGCGGTTCCGGCAAAGATCCGGCCTTAGTAACCGGCAGTTGGGATGTAGTTTTATCTTTACCAACAGATGCCTCGACAGGCCAGTTATCATCCGGCAACGGAGAAGCGTGGTCCCATCCATATGCAAGCAATTTGCTATATACCTCAACGACCAATACAGGCGGGTTTATGATGAATGGCACTTATACCAATGATGGTTGGCAAAAAACCGCCGGTGAAGCCATGCTGACCTTTGATGGCACAAATGACAAGGTTAATATTCCAGATGACAATAGCTTGGATTTATCCGGATCATTTACTTTAGAAGCTTGGCTGAAAGCCGGCTTGACCTCAGCTGCGGACTTAGCTTATGTTTTATCTAAGGGATCTTATAATATTCGGACATATAACCAAAAGTTGCAGGTAGCTTTAAATGATTTCGCTTCTGGAAAACGAATCGATAACGGCAGTTATGCTTATGGTGTTTGGGGCGACGGCACCTACATTTATTTGGCCAATAGTTATAATGGCATTTATGCTTACTCTTTTGATGGTACAACTTTCACCTACCTGGCCCGCCTGGACAATGGCGGAACTGCCAATGACATCTGGGGCGACGGCACCTACATTTATCTGGCCAATTATTCTGACGGCTTGCGAGCTTACACTTTTGATGGTACCGCCTTTACCAATGTTGGCCACATAGACGATGGTGGTTACGCTATAGGCGTTTGGGGCGATGGCACTTACATTTATCTGGCCAATAGTTACGATGGCTTGCGAGCCTACACTTTTGATGGCACCGCCTTTACCAGTGTGGGTTATACCAGCGATGGTGGAGCTGCCAATGATGTTTGGGGCGATGGCACTTACATTTATCTGGCTAACGGCAGTGGCGGTTTAAGAGCTTACACTTTTGATGGTACCACCTTTACCAGTGTTGGCTACATAGACCAGGGAGGTAGTGGTTCAGAGGTTTGGGGCGATGGCACTTACATTTATCTGGCCAATGATAATGACGGTTTGCGAGCCTACACTTTTGATGGCTCTACCTTCACCAATGTTGGTCATATAGACGATGGTGGAGTTGCTAAGAGTGTTTGGGGCGACGGCACCTACATTTATTTGGCTAATTATTCTGACGGCTTGCGAGTTTACACTTTTGATGGTACCACTTTTACCAACGTCGGTCACATTAAAGACAGTAATTACTATTTTGATATCTGGACCGACGGCACTTACATATATACGGCCAATTATGATGATGGTTTAAGAGGATATCAAATCCACTCGGCCATGAATTTAATTTCGCTGGATTCATCGCTTTCGTTTATCAACAATGCCGGTATTAATGACGGTGCCTTTGCCAGAGATGTTTGGACCGACGGCACCTATATTTACCTGGCCAATGATACCGACGGTTTGCGAGCCTATACCTTTGATGGTACTACCTTCACCAACGTCGGTCACATAGACAATGGATGGTTTGCTTATGGCGTCTGGGGCGATGGTACTTATATTTATTTGGCTAACGGCGGTGGTGGTTTGCGAGCCTATACCTTTGACGGCACAACCTTCACCAGTGTTGGTTATATAGATAACGGCGGTACCGAAACCGATGTTTGGGGCGATGGCACTTATATTTATTTGGCAGCTGGCAATTATGGTTTGCGGGCCTACACTTTTGATGGTTCTACATTTACCAATGTAGGCTCGGTTAATGACGGCGACAGCGCATCAGGCGTCTGGGGCGATGGTACTTATATTTATTTGGCTAACGACTCTGGAGGCTTAAGAGCTTACACTTTTGATGGCACTACCTTTACCACCGTGGCTACGATCGATGACGGTGGCTATGCCAAAAGCGTCTGGGGCGACGGCACCTACATTTATCTGGCCAATTATTCTGACGGCTTGCGAGCTTACACTTTTGATGGCACTACCTTTACCAATGTTGGACATATAGACGATGGAGGTTATGGTAGAAGCGTCTGGGGCGACGGCACCTACATTTATCTAGCTAATCACAGTGACGGGCTTCGAGTTTATACCTTTGATGGTTCTAGTTTCACCAATGTCGGCCACATCGATGATGGGGATAATGCGGCCAGCGTCTGGGGCGACGGCACCTACATTTATCTAGCTAATAATAGTGGCGGTTTGCGCGGATACTCATTTAATACAGGCTATCGTCATCTGGCGGTTACGTATGATGGTTCCACGGTTAAGTTTTATATCGATGGCAGCCTAAAAGCTAGTCAGGCTTATGCCGGGCCGGTCGAGACGAATACAAACCCGCTGATTATAGGAAGTGATCAAGACGATGTCTTTCCTTTTGGCGGTTCGATTCGTTCGGTAGCCCTGTGGAATACGGCCAGATCGGCAGCGGAGATTCAAACAGATATGAATAGCATTAACAGTTCGGCTACAGGTTTGGTTGGCTATTGGCCGTTTGATGAAGCTTCAGGTCAAGTGGTAACTGATAATAGTTCCAATACCAATAACGGTACGTTGGGGGCGGATAGTAATACCGGTACCGATGATCCTAGTTGGGGGACTATATCTTTAGGTAGTGTTCCAGCTTTATCAACCAGCCAACAAGTTTTCGGCGGAGGCTACAAGTTTACATCAACAGGTATTCCTAACCAGGGTATTTATTATAGTAAGACCGTGTTAGCAGGTGATGATTGGGTGGTTAGAGTTTTGGGCCACAGTGATGGTACTTGTGCCCCCAGAGTCATCTTATATGATCAAACTAACGGTTCTGAGATCAGTCATTTAGATGGGACCACCAGTAGTACCAGAACTGATCCGGATATTTATATTCTTACCGGAGAAGCACCAGCAGGCATGAGCGAGTTAAGGGTGAAACTTATCAATACGGCTTCTTCGGGTACTTGTTATTGGCATCAAGTTGAGGTGCTGGATAATCTGATCGACGAGCCCTCGATGGAAGCTTGGCAAGGGACGACTCCGGACATTCCAGAAGGGTGGGTTAACGCCAACTTGGATACGGGAGATACGGCTCAAGGGGCAACAGCTCATACTGGTTCAAAATCTTTGGAATATGCTACGTCAGCTAGTGGTGAAGACATATACATAAGCGACGCGTGGTCAACAACGGGCGGTTTTTATAGCTTTGGCGGTTTTTTCTATAGCAACGGTGGTGGTTTTATTCTGGGTTCAAATACAAGCACCGACGCAGCTTTGGCTTACTCAAGCTCTACCAATCAATATTCTTTTATCCCAAGCAGTTCATGGACTCATTATGCGGCGGTTTATCGAGCCGATCAATCAACTGGCGATCCGGCAATCTTTGCTGCCGGCTCAGCATCTGGGACCAGGTTTGTTGATGATGTTTATTCCTTCCCATTAAGCGATGTTTCTGTTTCTATAACCCCAGCTAGTAAGTCGAACTCAACCGAATCATCTGGCTTGAGGGTCGATGGTGCTGATACTTTAAGCCAATCCATTTCCGGCCTGTCAGCCACAACCGGTACGGTTAAGTTCAAGTTCACTCCCCGCCATGATTTTGCCGATGCAGCTAAGTTTGGAATTAGCAACCCAGTCATTATCGATATGGTCAGCTCTGATAACAATGAATATATCAAACTACTTTACCAAGACTCATCAACCTTAAGACTAACCGCTTCAGCCAGCGGAACCGCAATAAATGCTGACTACTCAACTCCCACTCTTAATGCTGGTACTACATATAACATAAAGATCAAATATGTTTCCGGAGGTAGCCTAACTCTTGATATAGATGGCACCCAAAAAGCTACAGGCTCTACTATGGTCAGCTTTACCAATACCCCATCAACCGCTTACTTTGGTTCTGACCATAATGGCTCAAATCAATACGATGGTACTATCACCAGCTTTACCTCCCTGACTCCAACAGCCAATACTACAGCACCTTACTATAAATTCGGCTCTAAATCAGCCAAGCTAGTCAACGGCGGATCGATAGGTGATGAATATACTATTTCGGTTGATCCGAATTCAACATCAACTCACACTTTATCAGCTTATGTTTATGACGGCACCAGTGGCAATGTTGGTGGCACGGTCTCATCATCGATAGCTAAACTGGTTTTTGGTGGGTCTATTGTCACTCCCGACTCATATATGGACATGGGCGGAGGCTGGTGGCGATTGTCTTATTCAGCCGCGACGACGGATGCATCTTTAGCTTATGGCGTCTGGGTGGCGGGGGGCAAAACCGTTTATGTTGACGGAATCCAGCTTGAAGCCAAGTCTTACACTACTACCTATGCAGATGGCAGCTTAGGCACAGGGTACTCTTGGAGCGGGACGGCCCACGCCTCATCGTCAACCAGGACGGCGGTTAATTTAAGCTTTGCCAGTTCCGGCAACGTTAATGCTAGCGCTGGCAGCATTAATCTATGGTTTAAGCCTGATTGGAATGGTGATGACTCCAGACCTCATAATTTGCTTGGTACCAAATCAGATAGTTCGCACTTCACTCAAATCAAAAAAACCGGGGATAATAACTTAACCTTTACTTTTAATAACTCCGCTGAAAGCGGCAGCATAAGCTATGCGGTTAGCGCTTCCAATATGCCGCGGAATCAGTGGCATTTGATCAGCTTGACTTGGGAATCCGGCTCTAGCATCAAGATGTATCTGGACGGCAGTTCGGTTGGAACGCCGGTGTCATTAATTGGATCGTTGTTTTTTGATACCAACTTCTTTTTAGGCAATGACGGCCAAGGAACGATCAATGCCGATGGAGTAGTTTCGGATCTGCGCATTTTTGACAAAGCCTTAACCGCCACTGAAGTAACCGATCTTTATCGACAAGGTTTATTAACCCATACATTTGATTCAGAATCTGACGACAGGTATGCTTCAGGAACATATACTTATACGTCGCCGGTTATAGATCTTGGTTCTAATGTTGCTTGGGGCAGTGCGCCGATAAGCTTTAGCCATGTTTTAAACGGTGGTAGCTTAACTTATTACACCCGCACCTCAGCAGATAACTCTACTTGGGAAGATTGGAAGGTGGTTAGTGGCAGTAATATTACCTCAAGCGTCAATCGTTACTTCCAATGGAAAGTGGATATGGCGCCGAACTCAGGCTTAAATAAATCGCCGGTCGTAGCTGGTATGACGGTTGCCTATATAAAAGATACAACCGCTCCCCAAAACCCATCCACCACCGCCTCAGGTTTCTCTACCTCATCAGTTTCAACCGCTGATTTAACCAGCGGCAACTGGTACAACTACTCAACTCCTAAGTTCACCTGGGAAGCTGGCGAAGACGTAGCCGCCAACGGCCAGCTGGCTTCAGGAATAGATAAATACTTGGTTTTGTTAACCACAGATAAAACCGCTACACCCTCAGCCAATACCGGCGATGACTGCTATCTTGAGGTTTCAACTTCGGCTACCCGCCAATTTATCGTCGGTTCTTCACCGGCTACTTGTGCTTTATCCAATGGAGTGTATTATCTTCGTTTGCAAACCAAAGACAAGTCTAGTAATGTGGCCGATCCAGCAACTTTATTTACCTACAAATACGACGGCACAGCCCCATCAGCCCCAGCCTCTGTTTCCTCAACTGATATAGGCTACAAAGCTGAGAATTCCTTTACCTTCTTCTGGCCAGCGGCTGCTGATACCGGTGGTTCAGGCATCTTGGGTTATGAATACAAGACCGGAACATCATCCGGAACCTTATCCAACTGGCAGTTTACGACCAACACTACTGTTTCAGGTATCACGGCATACACCGAAGGTCAAAACATCTTCTATGTCAGAGCCAAAGATAATGCCGGCAACTACTCATCTGTAACCACCAATTCAGGAGCGACTACTTTCTACTACAACTCATCTGCTCCAACAGCACCCACCAATCTGGCCATCTCACCCTCAACCACATCAGATGACCCAACCACAGAAAACTCATTTACCGTCACTTGGGATGAGCCATCATCATATTCCGGCAACATTGCCAAGTATTACTACTGTGTCAACTGTACTCCCTCAGCCTCAACCATGACCGAAACCACCAGTGCAGAAACCGTAGCCCGCACCTTAACCAAGGTAGCCCTAGCCACCCAGCAGGGCAAGAATACCTTCTACATTGTCGCCGAGGATAACAACATCAACTCATCCACAGGCCATGGCAACAGAAACTTTGATGCTTATGCCTCGATAGATTTCTATGCCACCACCACAGCCCCATCAGCCCCATCAAATCTAACCATATCCGATGCTTCAGACAGGGACAACTCTAAATGGAGACTAACCCTAGCTTGGGAAGCCCCATCCTCAGGAACAACTCCTGATCACTATGAAGTCTATAGATCAACAGATAATACTGCCTTTACCAAGATTGGCGAGGTTAATGGCACAGCCTATACAGACGGCTCTCTAACCCAATCCCAAACATATTACTACAAAGTCTATGCCATAGATAATGCCGGAGCCAAATCTATTGCCTCAAACACTGTCTCCAAAGCCCCTGAAGGTAAATATAACACACCTCCATCAGCTGGCGGGACTCCATCATCAAGTGTTGGTTCTACCACCGCAACCATCTCATGGACAACCACCCGAGCCGCCTTTGGTACTGTCGAGTATGGTAAAACTACCTCATACGGTTCAGCCGCCTCAGAAACCACCTCAACCAAAGACCACAAGATCAAACTGACAGGTTTAGCTCCCGGCACTACCTACCACTATCGTGTTCTCTCCCTTGATGACTCAGACCTGGTTGGCTATGACAGATCTTCAGCCTATTCTGGGGACTACAGCTTTACTACTTTGAATACATCAACGATTTCAAATATTGAAGTGACAGACATTGGTCTTGATTCGGTGGTGGTTTCCTGGAAGACCGCTTCTTTGGCAACCTCGGAAATAGAGTATGGCACTTCAATAGAGTATGGTACTAGTATTTCGGTCTCAACCACGGCTGATGAATCCAACCACTCGGTTAGGCTGACTAACTTAAAACATTCAACCAAGTATCACTTTAGAGTCAGAGGTGTAACAGCTGATGGGGACGATATCTTCTCAGAAGACAATGCCTTCTCCACCTTAACCTACCCACAAGTAACCGCCTATGTAGTCAAGTCAAACCAAACCTTAAACGGCGGCAGTCAAGTGATAGTGGCTTGGAGTACTAATGTTAAAACCTCTTCAGTGGTTGAGTATCAAAAAGGTACCATAGACTCAAGTTATCAAGGTGATTTCAATCCGGAGTCATTAGTTAAGCTTAACTCCAATCAATTAGCCCAGATCCCAATCAACCTTGAACCGGATACCAAACAGCAAGCCAAGGATGAGTTAACCACCACCCATACCATAGAATTAAACCAGCTTGATGATGCCAGCATCTATGTTATCACCATTAAAGGCAGGGATGAGTATGGCAACCAAGCAGTATCTGACCCTATTAGGTATGTCACCGGCTTTGATACCACTCCTCCCAAGATTACCAACCTGAACATAGATACCCGAGTTGGCAGTAATGGCTCTGATGCTTCGGCTAAGATAATCATCTCATTTACAACTCCAGAGCCATCCCAGGCAAAGATCGTTTATGATCAAGGCTCCGGTTCTGGTAAGTATAGCTTATCTACCACCTTATCCCAAAACTACACTACAAACCATACAATAGTTATCTCCGACCTTAACCTGGAGACGGTGTACCATCTGAAGATTATCGCCATCGACCAACGAGGCAATCAAGGAGAGTCGGGAGATTTAATAGCCGTCACCCCACCGGCCCAATCTTCAGCTATAGATATTATTCTTAACAACCTAGAAGATGTTTTCAACTTTTTGAAGTAGGGAGAGAAAGATACAATAAACCTTAATCTCTGAGATTAAAATAGTTTACCCGCCTTGATTATCTTGAGAGGTAAGGTTGTTAAAGTATCTAAATAATGATTAGGCTAAGAAAGCTTGCTTTGGTTGATGACTTATGGTATAAATATAGTGCTTTTATTTACGGCGAGAAACTGTTATAAAACGGTTTCGCTAACAGCCGATTCCAAAATTAAACAAAAAGGACGCAGGGCCGGTAGCTCAGCTGGGAGAGCGTCCGCCTTGCACGCGGAAGGTCAGGAGTTCAATCCTCCTCCGGTCCACAAGGTAGGGTTTTTGAGCTTTTTAGACTGATGATAAGCTTTTGGCTTATTGTCAGTCTAAAAAACTCAAAGTCTAAAGCACCTTGACATTAAAGTACAGCGTAAGCAAATAAAAATGAAAGTTTTTATTTCTAATATTCTCTCTAGATTAGAGAGAAAGGTAGGTTTAACTCAGGCAGATGGTGGATGCCTTGGCTTCTGAAACCGAAGAAGGACGCTGTAAGGCGGCGAAAGCGCCGGTTAGGTGCCAAACAACCTGTAACCCGGCGGTGTCCGAATGGGGAAACCCACGCTGTGGTAACGCGGCGTACCGCGCGTTACGCACGCAATTTTCAATTTTCAAACCCCAATTTTCCTTTTTTGGATCCTGGGATTTGGATTTTGGAATTTCGCGCGTAGCGCGCGGGGGGAACCTGGGGAACTGAAACATCTAAGTACCCAGAGGAAAAGAAATCAAATGCGAGATTCCGTCAGTAGCGGAGAGCGAAAGCGGAAAAGCCCAAACCTCGACTTAGGTCGAGGGGTTGTAGGGCTCTACATACGGCGGCTGAACCAATAGGAGAAGACCGTGGAAAAGGTTACCAAAGAAGGTGATAGTCCTGTATCCGAAATTGAAGTAAGTTGTTAGTAGAGTTCCTGAGTACCTTGGAGCACGATTAAACTCTGAGGGAATCTGGGGGGGCCACCCTCCAAGGCTAAATATTTCAGAAGACCGATAGTGAACCAGTACCGTGAGGGAAAGGTGAAAAGTACCCCGGAAGGGGAGTGAAATAGTTCCTGAAACCATCTGCTAACAAGCAGTCAGAGTCCTGATTTATCGGGATGATGGCGTGCCTATTGAAGAATGAGCCAGCGAGTTCTTGTTTACTGCAAGCTTAACCTGTTCTGCAGGGGAGGCATAGGGAAACCGAGTCTGAATAAGGCGATAAGTAGTAGGCAGGAGACCCGAAACCAGGTGAGCTAACCATGGGCAGGGTGAGTCCTGATGAAAATCAGGAGGAGGCCCGAACCGATGTCTGTTGCAAGAGGCTCGGATGACCTGTGGTTAGGGGTAATATGCCAATCGAACCTGGAGATAGCTGGTTCTCCCCGAAATATATTTAGGTATAGCCTCTTGGCAAGATATAGAGAGGTAAAGCACTGAATGGGTATAGGGCTTTCGGGTCTTATATCCAATCAAACTCAGAATGCTCTATATTATTCCAAGGGAGTCAGTTGCTGGGGGATAAGCTCCAGTGGCTAAAGGGAAACAGCCCAGATCTTCGTCTAAGGTCTCTAAGTCACATCTAAGTGTCAAAGGAAGTACAATCGCTTAGACAACCAGGAGGTTGGCTTAGAAGCAGCCATCCTTTAAAGAAAGCGTAACAGCTCACTGGCCAAGTGGTTGTGCGCCGAAAATTTATCGAGGCTCAAGATGTGCACCGAAGACAAGACTCCGACTTATGTCGGAGGGTAGGGGAGCGTTCCAGTTGCGGTGAAGGTCTGTTGTGAGACAGACTGGAGCGGCTGGAAGTGAGAATGCTGGCATGAGTAGCGAAAGTGGGGTGAGAATCCCCATCGCCGGATACCCAAGGTTTCCCACGCAACGTTCGTCGGCGTGGGGTGAGTCGGGACCTAAGGCAAGCCCTTGTTAAAAGGGGTAGTCGATGGATAACAGGTTAATATTCCTGTACCTTTTATTAAACGTTTTAAGGCTGGGGCAGGACGCTTCGTGAATCCTTGTGCTTGGTGTTGAAGATACTAAGTTCAAATCACAAGTTTTCCGACGTTAGTCGGGATAGAAACAGTAGGTAAATCCGCTGTTTTAAAAGCGAGTGATGATGACAACTCTGCCTTTTGGCGGGGGAGACAAGAGGTTTATGAAGCCTAGAAAAGTGTCGCAGCTAGTTTAATAAAAGCCCGTACCGTAAACCGACACAGGTGGGTAGGTAGAGAATACTAAGGCGAGCGGGTGAAAGCGGTTCAAGGAACTCGGCAAAAAAGCTGGGCGTAACTTAGGGAGATGCCCTTCCCGACGTAAGTCGGGACGCAGCTAAAGTTTGTCCTCCGACTGTTTATCAAAAACATAGGTCTCTGCAAAGTCGTTTCAAGACGATGTATAGGGGCTGATGCCTGTCCAGTGCCGGAAGGTTAAGGAAGAGGGTGATTCCCGACTTGTCGGGATGAGCTTTCGACTGAAGCCCCGGTAAACGACAGCGGTAACTATAACTGTTCTAAGGTAGCGAAGTTCCTTGTCGGGTAAAATCGTCGGACTTGCCCGAGTACCGCAGTGATGTGGTACAAGCAAACTGGCTAATATCGGTGGAAGCTAAGCTCCGATTGATCGGAGTATGCCGATACCGAGGCAACCTCGACTTTTACGTCGGGGAGCCGTAACGACTGATCCGAAAGGTGAGGTTCGGTGATGATTAAGTTATCGGACAATACGCCAGCTCTTGCTATATAATATGAATCATGGAGTTTCAATCTTATGTGACTGGATTCGTAGACGGAGAAGGAACGTTTTTAGTCTCCTTTTCCCGACGGGAAAAACTCAATACCAAAATTGAGGTTAGACCCGGTTTTTCAATTGCTCAACATAAGAGAAATTTGAAGATTTTACAAAGAATCCAGCAATACTTTGGCGTCGGAGCTATCAGATTCTCAAAGAGGGATCAAAATTATAAATACGAGGTTAGGTCGATAAACGACTTGGTCAAGGTTATAATTCCTCATTTTGAGAAATTTCCGCTCCAGACGACCAAAGCTAAAGATTTTGTCGTTTTTAAACAGATCTGCCGCTTGGTTTACTCTAAACATCATTTAAATCCAGATTATCTACGCCAAATTATTGACCTGGCTTATAAAATGAATCAGAGTGACAAGCGCAGATATCCCAAGAAGAAACTCCTAAAATTCATGGCAAGATGAAGATATAGTCTGATTCGCATGGAAACATGTAGACTAAAAAATGGAGTTCCGACCCGCATGAAAGGCGTAACGAGGGGACAACTGTCTCGAACCGCTGCCCGGCGAAATTGCAATGGCCGTGAAGATGCGGCCTACCTGCTGCAGGACAAAAAGACCCCGTGGAGCTTTACTGTAACTTGGCATTGCCAACTGTATTGAAACTGTTCAGTGTAGGAGGGAGCCCGACCTTGTGTCGGGCGCCAATGAGACACCTCTCTTTTCAATATGGGCGGCTAACTTAAGGGCGCTGGAAGCGCGTCCAAGGACATTGCCTGGTAGACAGTTTAACTGGGGTGGTTGCCTAGCAAAAAGTAACCTAGGCGTACAAAGGTCGGCTTAATGCGTATGGAAACCGCATTCAAAGTGTAAGGGCAAAAGCCGGCTTGACTGCGAGAGCGACAGCTCAAGCAGGTGCGAAAGCAGGTCCTAGTGATCCTCAAGGTCTTAGTGGTATGCCTTGAGCTTAACGGATAAAAGCTACCCCGGGGATAACAGAGTAGTCACGCCCAAGCGTCCATAGCGACGGCGTGGTTCGCTACCTCGATGTCGGCTCGCCGCATCCTGGGGCTGGAGAAGGTCCCAAGGGTTGGTCTGTTCGCCCATTAAAGCGGTACGCGAGCTGGGTTCAGAACGTCGTGAGACAGTTCGGCCTCTATCCGCAGCAGGCGCTGGATACTTGAAGGGAGCTGACCCTAGTACGAGAGGACCGGGTTGGGCCGATCCCTGGTGAACCAGTTGTCACGTCAGTGGCATAGCTGGGTAGCTATATCGGTTTAGGATAAGCGCTGAAAGCATATAAGCGCGAAGCCGTCCCTAAGATTAGGTATCCTGTCTCGATTTATCGAGAGAGAGACCCCTGGAAGACTACCAGGTTGATAGGCGGTAGGTGTAAGTATCGCAAGGTATTTAGCCAAACCGTACTAATGGTCAAAAAACCTATCTTTCTTTTGAAATCTAGAGGGAATATTAGAGATAGAAACGAAAAAGAAATTTGAGATTTTATTTAAATCTAAAAATACAAGTGTTGTGTTTAAATTTTTAAACATTTAGATTAGAGTTTCAAATTGTAAATTTCAAATTAAAAATTTGATATAATAAATGGTCCCGGTCTTTAGAGCGGGGTGGTTCGACCTGATTTGTCTTCCGATTTATCGGAAGATCCATACCGAACTCAGTCGTCAAACGCCCCAGCGCCGACGATACTTACTGGCTTAGCCGGTAGGGACAATAGGTCAAGGCCGGGACTTTTGTTTGTATCCCCTTAGTGTTGGCTTAGTATAATTAACCGACAACCAAGCCCTTATTTTTTAAAGTTGAATATAAAAAGTATTTACTTTAAAACAAGGCTTAATCTATGATGGTCAAGTAACTGGAGGTTGAGCTGTTTTGACACGAAGGTAATCAGCAGGCATAATTTAAGCAATGAATAAAAAACAAGTTATAGTTAGTTTGATTAGTTTAGGTTTGATCTTGGGCTTGGTTTTAGTAAAACAAATCAAACCAAGTCTCAAATCGGTTTCGGCAAGCCAAAATTTGCAGGTAACTGACTTGGCTGGACGGGGCATGTTAGCTGATACCAATGTCCGTCAAGCCGTCAATCAATTATCGCGCCGTATTTCGGGCCTGGATACCGGTAAATATTCTGTTTGGGCGGCTCCTTGTGTTGTTAAGGTTTTACCGGCGGATGCGCCGCCAACTAAACCTTTAAACGGTCCGGTTGTGGAATTAGCCAAGAATGAAACCCGTTGTTTCCAACTGGTTTTAACCGGCAAACAAACTACTCAAGTGCCCAGCTTATCGATTACTTCAAGTATAGGCACTATTTCAGCTCGAGCTTCTTTAGAAGCCTTGATTCCCATAAGCCAACCGACTCAATGGTACAATAACATTCGCAAGAGGCAAGAATTCATGGCCAATTATACAGGCGACTTGCCAGATCCGCTGATTCCTTGGTCTTACGATCCTTACATGACCGATGATCCCAGCATACAGCAAAGCAGTTTAGCTAACTTGAACAAGCTACGCCAAAAACATAACCGTATTAATCCCAATCAAAACAGGGCTTTGTTAATTGATGTGTCTACCTTGCCTCAAACTCCGGCCGGATACCATCAACTCAACTTACAGCTGGGCAATAAACGGGTTG
Source organism: Patescibacteria group bacterium (assembly GCA_024277325.1). Classification (GTDB taxonomy): domain Bacteria; phylum Patescibacteriota; class Microgenomatia; order JAADGY01; family JAADGY01; genus JAJRVN01. The sequence goes on from JAJRVN010000031.1 coordinate 23,039, forward strand.
AGTTAAAGGTCTTGGTTTATGACTTTACCATAAGTGATGAAGTTAAACTTAAGACTACTTTTGGGACCCACCAATTTGCCTATAACATATCTCCATTTGGCGGATTACCTTTAACCTTGCATGGAGTTTCCTCGGTAAACGACTTGGTTAAGCTGGTTGATGATTATTATCATGAATCATTGGCTTATTATTTGATATCGCCATATACCTACTACTGGACAGTCAACATGGTCTTGCCCAAGAAATTTCATTCGTCAAGCTTAAGGACGGAGTATAATTGCCAAACCGATGTGTTTCAATTAAAGCCTGAAGCCGAAGCTCTTTTAACTAAGTTTTTAGACGGCGGCCAAGGCCAGGGTTATCTTAAAGGCCAGCGGATAAGGCCAAGGAATGTTTTCCGACCCCAACATATAGCCGGGACGTTGTACAACCATGAATGGGGTTTATCCGGTTGCGGCACTAACTGGGATGATGATCGCAAAACCAAGGACCCAACCAAACCTAACTGGCAATATTTTCTGGATAGGTTTTATACAGCCATGTATAAGTATTTCAAATCAAAAGGGTGGGATACTAAGATTAATATCGGCATAGACGAACCAAAAACAGCATACGAGTCTGATCCTAACCGTGGCAAGAGTCAATACTCGGCCAGCTACAGGCCAAAAGTTCTGGGCCAGCAGTCTGACAAAATAGTCAGAGTGTGGCGCATGAGCAAGTCTATCTTAAGCAACACTGATTTCAAGGTTGGCCCGATGATAACAACCAGGGTGGGCTTAGAATTATGGACAGATGAGCGTTTTTATGTAAGGCCCAATACTTATATGTTAAACTCACCTATTTTGGCTAACGATTTTAGGTTCCAAGAATATAATAATAAATACATTAATGGCCAAGGTTACGGCTTCTTGCCGCCCATATGCGATCCGAAAGCTCCGCCTTACCAGCGCCGGTGTTTCGATCGGTCTGGTGATGAGTTTTGGTTTTATTATGTAGCTGATCCTGTCTTTATCGCTGACGCGCCGGCAACCGAGCCGATAATGACTGCTTGGCTGGCTTATAAATACAATATAAAGGGCATAAGTTATTGGTCTATAGCCTGGTGGGCCGGCGGGGCTGGTTCAAAAAAGGGCAGTCGGGATTTTTCTTATCCTTGGACCCATCCTGAATACAACTTTGGCCGGATGAACAATGCCGACGCTTTGTGGTATCCGCCATGCGGAGATAAAAAATGCGACGGCCCGGCGTTTTATGTTATTGATTCTTTGCGTTTGCCTCTTTTTAGGGAGGCGGTTTTAGATTACGAGTATCTATCCCTATTAGAAAAGAAAATCGGCAGGCAAAGGACACTAGCCTTGGTTGACCTTGATAGTAATAACTGGATTAAAACCTCAACCGCTTGGCAGCATGATCCGGCCAAGATCTTAAGCCTGCGCCGGAAAATAGCCAGCCGATTGGCCGGCAGCCAACCAATTGTTACCACTCCCGCTCCAACTCAAATCTTAACTCCGACACCGGTGCCAACCAACCAACCACCAACGCCAACCAGTACCCCAACCAATTTTCCACCACCTGACAAAATCAGCCTTAATCGAGCCGAAAAAGCTTTTCAAGTAGATGCTAGCTTGA
>JAJRVN010000003.1 GCA_024277325.1 Patescibacteria group bacterium
AACTTTTAACCATAGCTGAAATAGCCAGATCACTGTCGGTATTGACTATCTCACCTTCTTTTGTAATTGCCGGTGGAGTAATAACAGGTAAAAAATCATTATTAAGTAACAACTTAATCAACCGGCTATTTATTTTATAAACCTTGCCCGATAAATTACCTCTTACAATTTTAACTTTTTGGCCTTGTTTAACATATAAAAACGGCTTCGGCTTAGCTTGCCATAAGCGGCCATCAACCCCTGACAAGCCAATCGCATTCAAACCTTTTTTCTGGCATAAGGCTGTTAATCTTTTATTTATCAATCCGGCATAAGACATCAAAAAGACATCGATTAAATCTTTATCACTAAAAACACTGGTTATTTGAGACGGTGACTCAACTACTTTAACCTTAATCTTTAGTTTTTTGGCTATTTCATCTCTTGTCTGGCTACCGCCATGGACAATAATGAGATTGCCTTTCATCTTCGGCCAAAGATCAGCAATATCACTGACTACAGCTTCAAGATTAATGTCTTTACCGCCACCAATTTTAATTAAGATCATAATTTCATTAACTTTTTAATCTAACAACTCGATACGTCTGGTCTTTTCTTTGCTCGGTAAAACTTTCTGTTCAAGACCAAAATTGTGGGCTATGTTTTATAAAATGTCTTCAGGCTGCTTATCTTCTTGGTATTTAGATAATTCTTTTTTAAACAACCTAACCACCTGGCGGGCTTGGTCTCGTGTCGTTTGATAATTGCGAATCTCTTTCAGATAATAATAAACCAAATGCCAGCCAGTCAAAGGCCCCAACAAAAAGGCAAGTTTGTTAACTCCAAATCGGCCCAACTCGCCGGCTTCATAAACTCGATTGGATCTTAAAACCGCTTGTTGATGAATTCCAGCTATATGAGTCCGATTAGTCAAAGACACCGGTTCGTTATAAGGCACCTGCATTTTTAAGATAGCTGCCATGATGACGTTTAGTGGATAGCTTAAAGCAATATTATATTTAGAAATAAGATTTCGATTAAAATGGTAAAGATTAAACAGTATACCGGTTAGAGAGGTAATACCAGAACGCTCACCCAAACCCCAAATAGTTGTATCTAACCAATCAATCCCTTCTTCAATAGCTACCAGACTGTTAGCTAAAGCCATACCCCGATCATTATGAAAATGAGACTCAAGGTCTACCTTGGGATACCGACGCCTTAAACTTCTAACTCTGATTCTAACCTGGTCAGGCAGACTCATCCCAGTTGTGTCCGGTAAGCCTAAACCATCAACAAACGAACTAATCCTATCATAGATCTGATAAATTTTAGTTAATGGTGTTCTAAAAGTATCCTCAATGCTAAAACGTAAATAAATACCAGGATAAAGGCGACGAGTTGTCTCAACGGTTTTGGTTATATAGTCAATCAACTCAGATAAGCTCTTGAATCGAGAATACCTGGCTCGCCAATTATTTATACCCATATATAAATTTAAGCCATCCACCTTAAACTTAAGAGCCTGCTTAATATCGTCCGGATGACAACGGCAATGAATCAAAAATCTAATCTCTTTATTTAATGCTAAACTTTGCTTGGTGTCTATTAGAGCTGCTAAATCATAAGCTTCGCGTGAGTTAACAATGGGAGAGAAAAACTCAAACGAAGTTACACCCAAATCAACTAAAGCCTTCAAGATTACTTTTTTATCCTCTAGACTGAAACGATACTTAAAGGTGTCAAAAAGTAAAGGAGATTGCTGACCTTCTCTAAATGTGGAATCAATAAAGCCTTTAAATCTCATCTTGTCTCCTTAAACCGGATGCAAACCCGGAAATTTCAAACCTAAAGTTTCATCAAAGCCAAACATTATGTTCAAACTCTGAACCGCAGTCCCAGCGGTTCCTTTCATTAAGTTATCAATTGCCCCAATCAGAACCAGCCGATTGTTATGTTTATCCAGTTCAAAACCAATATCGCAATAGTTACTACCTTGCAAAATCTTTGGTTCCGGATAACGATATAAACCCCGTGATTGCTTAATAATTCTAATGAAAGGCTCTTTGCTGTAAACTTGTCTATAAGCCTGCCAAACATCTTTATCAGTTAAGGTTCGTTTAGGTTTGGTATGAATCGTAACCAAGATTCCCCTAACCATATCTAAGCTAGTGGCCGAGACAGAAACTTTCACCTGTCGATGACTAAAGACTGACAATTGCTCTTCTATCTCAGCTGTGTGACGGTGACCGGTTGGTTTATAAGACCTAACCACCCCTGACCGTTCCGGGTGATGACTCGACCAACTAGGTTGGCTGCCTACTTGAGAACTGCTCATCTTGGCATCAATAATAATGTCGTCAGTCTCAATTAACCCTTGTTTAATGACAGGGTATAACGTCAATATGCTTACCATAGCCTCACAACCACCACAGGCTAGCCAATCAGCTTGGCGGATAGCTTGGCGATTAACCTCCGGCAGGCCGTAAACAAATTTAGTCAACAAGTCCGGTCGTTGGTGTTCTTGTCTGTACCAAGTCTGCCACAAATTTGCTTGGTTTAAGCGAAAATCAGCCCCCAAATCAATTATTTTTCTAGCTAACGGTTTTACTTTGCTAAAAATGGCCATTGAATTGCCATTAGGCAAGGCAATAAAGATAACATCAGCTGGTTGGAGTTTATCTATACTGGTAAAAGTCAGCTGGCTTAAACCTCTTAAGTTAGGATGAACCAGGCCAATCGGCTCATTAAGATAACGCCGACTGGTTACTTGTTGAATCTCAACCTTGGGGTGAAACAGTAATAACCTAATCAGCTCACCACCAGCGTACCCAGAACCACCAATAATAGAAGCTTTAATTTTGGTCATAAAATGACAAGCAATAATCAATAATTGCCCCTGAAATATTAACACCGGTTGGCTCTTGGGAATTTTTAAATTCCATAGTATGGTTGATTTCATTGATCAAATAACCATTCGAGGTTTCAAAAACATCCATAGCTAAGATGCCGCCACCGACTGCCCGAGAGGCTTTTTGACATATAGTTGCCAAGTCTTTATCGATCGGACAGTTGCTGGCTTGACCACCGCGGGCAGTGTTGGTAATCCAATGAGATGATCTTCGATAAATAGCCGCAATAACTTTATGATCGATAACAAAAGCCCGGATATCCCTTTGGGGCTTATCAATATATTCTTGGAAGTACAATGATTTTTGGTAAACTGAACCCAAAAATTGCTTATGCTCAATAATCGCTTCCAAAGCCTGACGATCATTAATTTTGGCCATCAATCGGCCCCAAGAACCAACCGTCGGTTTGATAACAACCGGAAAGCCACCAATTGACTCTATAAACTCTAGGGCTTGATCTAAACTAAAAACCAAGGCAAACCTTGGGGTTGGTACTTGAGCTTGCCATAATGTCAACGAGGTCAAAAATTTGTCTTGACAAACTCTGGCCACGTCAGTGGAGTTAATTACAGAAATTTTCAAAGATTCCAAAAAAGAAGCAGCATAAAAGCCTTGGCTGGTTGAAACAGATCGCTCTAGAGCTATGTCAAAGTCAGCTTGATAACTTAAGTCAAATCTTTGGCGTCTAATATCAACTAACCTGACTTCAATCCGTCGATCTTTAGCCGCTTTAAGAAGCAACTTCTCATCGGCTCGGATAGTAGAGTGAAGTAAGCCTAAAGTTAGTGACATTCTACTCTCCCCAATCTTCTTCTACTTCTGGAGCTTGGCTTAAATCAACTCTATCCATATCGACCTTGTCCACTACTAAACGTGATTGACAGTCAGAGCAGGTGATTACCTCAGATTCCTGGGTATCTGAAGCTAAATTAATCTCGGCTTGACAAATTGGACAATTAGCTTGGTAAGTCATTTTTACTCCTTAATAATTTAATAAGTTATGCTATTTTGCGTTAATCTTTTAATTGTGTCAATTTTTTCAAGTTTTTTTACATTTTTTGACAAAAAAGTTAAAATCTTAACATGATCTCGGTTCAACAAGTAGTGACTCAAATTATTCACCGGCAGCCGTATCTTGAGGATATGTTGGCTAACAATCTAATTAATTTGTCCTCCTTGGCAAGGCAAATCAAAAATCAGGTGGCTCAAGAAACCAAAAAACAAGTTACAGTTGGTAGCATAGTCATGGCTCTTAAGCGTTTATCTATCAGTCTAAAACCTCAACTTTATGGCCGTTTATTGATCGATACCGTTAATAACCTGAACGAAATCACGATTCGATCCCATCTAACCGAATTGGTTTTTACTAACAGCCCCAGTTTAAATCAGAAGCAAAAACTAATTCTAGCCGGTCAAAAAGACAGTCATCATTTTATGGCTTTAACTAAAGGCCGTAAAGAAACTAATATTATTATCAGTCATCAATTAACCAACAAAGTCAAAAATATCTTAAAGCAAGAAAAACTGGTTTACCAAAGAGATAACTTAACGGCCGTTAGCATCCAGCTGCCGGATAACAGCATTAACATCCCTGGTATTTACTATTACATATTAAAGTTATTGGCCTTAAACAATATCAGCATTGTTGAGGTTGTCTCTACTTATAGCGAGTTTATTTTGATATTAGAAACAAGTAACCTTCAACCGGTTCTATCTCTTTTACAACCCCATTAAAGACTTGCCTACTTTAAATTTAGAGTAATAAGCTCTGTATTTTTAGCTCGATAATCACTCGGCAATCGAGCTTTTAAAACTCTTAAGCTAGCCATGATCACTCCACCATGAGTTACCACCAAAACAACCTTTTGACCAACGGGGTAGGTTAAAAGAAAACCAAACCAAAAGTTCCTTAATCTAGCTTCAAAATCAGGCCGAGATTCCATTTCTAAATCTCTAACCCAACCTCTTAATCGAGCATAATCTCTTTCAATGAGAGGCGGCGGCATCCACGCCGTATCTGCTACTTTATGATAAGCCAATTTGCCCAAATTTCTTTCTCTCAACAGCGGGGTGGTAATTATTTTATGATTGTGATATTGATTGATTAACCAAGCGGTATGATAAGCCCGTTTCAGATCAGAGGCAAAAATTAGGTCGATGGGGTAGTTTTTAAGCAACCTGGCTGCGGCTTGAGCTTGAGACACACCTGTCGGGTTAAGAAAAGTATCCGCCCACCCCTGGGGCACCCTGTCAAGATTAAAATCAGTTTGACCATGTCTTATTATTAATATTTTTTTGGTTTTTTCGCCTTTGGCCATTCAAGACTTAAGTTAAGCATTTCGATCCGACGATACAAACAAGTCTATTTCTCTTCGATTAAAACCAATTTGTTTTAGTCTATCTTTTATCTGAGCTAAACCTAAATTCTTACGCCACTTTTTAGCCAGCAACTCAATTGTTTCTCTGATTTCATCAGGAAAAACCAGCCAATCTTGACTTACTTGGCCAAAATAGTCAGACGGGTATTTGGTGTGGGGTTTTTGGAATAAGGTAGCGGTTTTAATTTGGGCCGCTCCTCTTAACTTAACGTAGTCAACCGCCGCTCTCAAGGTGGCTCCGGTATCATTAATATCATCAAAAACCAAAACTCGTTCATTACTTAAGTCTATAGGTACCGATTGAATAATTATTGGACTTGATCGACGCTTATTAATATCGGTATAAAAACTAATCTGCAAGCTGGCAATTTTGCCAATCTTTAAATAATCTTTAAGAGCTCGTCCCATAGTTAAACCACCGCTGGCTAGCATGATTAACCGATCAAAACCTTGTTTTTCTTTAGTTAAGATCTGTTGGGATAGCTCAATTAAAACTTGACCTAATTGGGTCCAGCTTATTATCTTATAACTGATACCGCTATCATCATTAAAACTAATTCCCATATATTATTATAATCTAATTTCGAATTTTTAACACTTTAATTTACACAATCTCAATCAGGTGTATTCCACTTGCCTTCAAGCCATAAAGTATACAAACCTCTTGTCAAGACCGTGGCTGCAATCACAAATAAGCCATATTCTCTATCAGCACCCAAAACAAGGTCATCTACTGCCATTAAGGTTAATGCAGACAAAAAAGTTGACATAAGTAAAACCAATGTATCTTCAATGTCCGTTTTTCTGGCAAAAGTTTCTTGAATCTTTGGTAGACCCATTTGTTTAGCTCGATGAGCTTTGGGGAAAAAATAATGATCCAGGTGATCTAGAACCAAAGAAAACGATTCATGTCTCATCTTATGCCTATAGTATAACAAATCAAATTTAAATAAGGTAAAATTAAGACATGGAACCTCTGGCTTATAAATACAGACCCCAAGACTTAAGTGGTTTTGTCGGTCAAACCACAATTATTGGCCTAATTAGGAAGTTTTTAAGTTTAGGTCAGGTACCATCAATGATCTTTTGGGGACCACCGGGCACCGG
>JAJRVN010000032.1 GCA_024277325.1 Patescibacteria group bacterium
AGTTATGAAGTTTTCCTTGATTCTTGTCAGTTACAACGCTCCGGATGATTTGGACCAGTGCTTACAGATTATCCGATCTGAATTAAGTCGGATTAAACAGGCTGAGGTCATCATTGTTGACAATAACTCAACCAACAAAAACACCCTTGCTGTTCTGAAAAAATATCAAGACATCAAAAACTTTAAAATCATCCTCAACCCAAAAAATATCGGTTTCGGACCGGCTAATAACCAAGCGGTTAAAAACTTAAGTGGCGACTGGTTGGTCTTTATCAATCCGGATACCTATTGGCAGGTAGGACAGTTAAGCCTGTTTTTAAATCGGCTGGATAAATTAAGCAAACACATCGTTGCCGTCGGGCCAAAGATTCTCTCTCCCGATAAAAGCTTGCAAGCCTCAACCGGCAACTTGCCAAACTTAATCAACTTAACCGCTTGGGCCTTAGGGTTGGACAATCTTATCTTAAAAGACAAAGCCTATCACATTAAACATGCTCGTTTTTATCGACAACACTTTTATCCGGGCTGGTTGGCCGGCACCTTTTTGGCTGTCAGGCGGTCGGTTTTTATGGCGATTGGCGGTTTTCCCGACAATATCTTCATGTACGGCGAAGACGTTATTCTCGGTCAAAGATTAAATAAATTAGGTCGGCTTTTGTATGATCCCGGCACCACTATCATCCACAAAGGCCAAGCTTCAAGTTCCAAGATAAACAGTTTATATAAAGAGGCCGTCTTTCTTCTTAATCAAGTCCGAAACAAAACTAAAACCCCAACCTTTTACTATTTAAAAACCGTCATGATAGCGGGTTTTGGTTTAAGATCTGTAATTTTCAGGTTAATCGGCAACAAGCCAAAAGCCAAGTCCTATCGCCAACTGCTGGCCAAATTAAGTCGATTCAGCTAGTTCAAATTCTTTAAGTAATCAACGATAACGTAAATAATGTCTTGAAAGTCAAACAGGCCGTCTCGGTTGATATCATAACTCTCATCCGCTTCGGTTAATTCGGAAATAGGACGGTCTTTGACTTGCAAATACCTAACAATAAAGTCGATAACATTAGCTTGGGAAAAACGGACCTGGCCCGAACTTTGGACTGGGGTCAGCTTGATAAAAGCAAAATAATCATCGACAGCGTCTGGGGTGTATAAAGCTATGTCGTTGCCAGGTCGACCGGCTTGGTCTATTAACCTATGGCTGAAAGTGACATCGGCTATGTCAAATTTGGCTGTCAACCAACGCTGACTACCTGTTAAGGTAATGGTTTTGCCCAACTGGCGCGAATTGGTTGTAGCACTGTATAAAAATTGCCAGCTGGAGCCGGCATCCTGGCGGTTACCGTCCCAATAGATAATCTCGACCTGATACTCGGTGGTTGGACGGCTGGCCACAAAGGCATCGTCAAGTTTAAAGAATAGGTAAGGTTTATGGTTGCGGACATCTGGCTGACGACTATAGGGACCATACCAGTCATTATTATCCTTACTTCTAACTAACTGGTTGGCATAACCTGGTTGTCTGGGCTCATGGGCGATTAAAGAGCCACCAGCAGCATTAAAATTTTGAGACAGATAAAAATCATAATTGCCTTCGTCCGGGCAGAACTTGTTAAGATCGATAAATGTTCTCAAAGCGATCCAGGCATCCGGAGTCTCGGCCGCGGTTTTGCCGGCGTATTTATTGAAAAAACGAAAAGCGTCATGATTATTTTGATTGTTTAAGTTTTGTTTATAAGCATAAATAACTCGGCCTTTTTTATCTAAGGCATTAAAAACACTCCACCAAACATGTTCGGTTTCGGTCAGGTTATAACCGTGACGCGGGTTCCAATGGTGAAACTCAAAACTAACCACATGGTCTTGACCAAGCCTTTCGGTTGCTTCCCAATGACCGCGGTAAGCTGCTGGATCATTAAGCGGCAGTTTGCTGGCACAGATACGTTCGGAGCCATTATTGGCACTTGTTGAAAAATTTGATTCCAGACCTGAATGGTGCAGGCCGATATTGTTGGCAAGAGTGGCTTTAACCAGATCAACTTGCTCCCAAGGATTTAAAAAAGATCCCAAGTAAACAACCGTCATCGGCAGATTGGATTGGTTACGTTGGTAAAAAGCTTGATTGTAAGTTGAAAGCAAAAACCTCTCATAAGCTTGCCATGGAGCCTTTCCTCCCCAAGCTGACAAATAAGCTTGTTTCTGGACAAGGCGGCTGGCTACGGCTGTGGTTGTTGGCATCGGCTTAGCCTCGCCGAAGTAACCGGGCCCTATCTCAACCGCGGCGATGTTAGGATTATGGCTGTAACGGTCGGCCAAAGCTTGAATCAGTTTGGATAAACGAAACTGCAAATTAGGGTTGGCATAATTTAAAAGCCTTAGTTCCTTGCCTTGATAATTAGTTTTAATGACTCCGTATTTGTCAGTCAAAGTCCAGTCAGGAGCACACAGATCAAATATGCTACCTTGGCTCTGGCAACGCAACACCAAACCCAAAACTAATTTTTTATTAACCGATGCCAACTTGGTGAGTAATTGATCAATCGAGCTAAAATTATATTTGCCTTCGGCCGGTTCCAACTGCCTCCAAGAAAAACGGTTGTGCGAACCATTGACAAAATCAAGATTTAAATAAGGTTGTTCACCTTGGCTGTCAAAGGCTAAGAAAGTGCCTGTGTAACTTGAATAATCGACGGCCGCTTGGGCTGGTTGAGGAAGGAACAATAAGCTCAGTATAAAGATTAAGGTGGAAGTTGTTAGTTTAGATATAAGCTCCATACTAAAATTATAGACTATATGATTGCCAAGTATTAAATTTTGATCAAGTCTGTATAAAAACGAAAAAACTACCTCTTTTTATTGATGATAAGCAAAAGTTCAAACAAAGCTATGGTTGCCCAAAACAATTCCAATAAGACAAAGATGTAGGCTTGTAAATCCCAAGCATAAACAGCCAGAAATAAGGCCCCCAAGATGTTTAACAAATTATAGCTTGCACTTTTAAGTTTAAGCCGGCCAGAATCAACCAAAGTAAAACCTGAGATTAAAAAGACCAAGCCAACCGTGCCAAAAATCATCGGAACCATAATTTGATTATAATCACCTCAAGTCAAAAAGTCTATTTTTGTACAGTATCAGGGTTTCGTTTACATCCTCCTTTGTGTCTAATGATCGAAATTGATAATTTTTAATGAGCCAAGCCTCAATCTTTTGTTGAGGAGTGAGCTTATTCATCTTGTAACCAAGGTGTCTTCTTTTGGTATTGTACCAAAGCGTATGTTGGGCTAAGGCATAGTTAACATATTCAAGTCTGATTCTATCTTTGGCATTCCGGTATTGAACCGGTACACGCCATAGACATTCTTCTTCTACGGTTCGATGTAGTCTTTCTACTTTACCATTATGTTCTGGGGTATGGGGCGGATTCCTAATAAGCCGAATACCTTTTCCTTGGCAATAGTTTTGGAAATGTTTCTTAAACTCACTGCCATTATCTACTCTTATGGCCTGAACTGGAAATGGAGCGGTTTGGATAAAGTGTTTTAAGGCTTTGGTAGCTTGTAATGAGTTGTTGTTGGCATAAAAGTAAGAGGCCTTCCATCTTGAGTAATCATCAATAAAGTTAATCAACCAGCCATTGCCTTTGCCAAAGGGTTCGGTAGTATCTACCTGAATCTCTTCACCAGGATAACCTTTGGTGTATTTATGGTTATGTTGGTTTTTCTTTGTATCTTGTTTCTTTTGGTGAATCAAGCATCTTCTAATAAGGATTCGATAAATAGTTGATCTGGAAAGCTTTAAGAAACCTAATTGATCATGAGTTGAGTTGTCAAGTACCCTTTTTTGAAGACAATAGTCTGCGTATTTGGTGGCGGCAAATTCAACAGGAGGAACTTTTAAAGCAGTATGTCTTCTTTTGAAGTTGTAGTAATAGATTTGATGATAGATTTCTTCAGCCCATTCAGGGGTTCTGTTATGAACCCGATACCAAGACTTAGGACCTTTCTTCCTGCCAATTAAGACAATATCTCCATATCTATCATAGTTTGTTCCTTAACTTCCAAAAACCTTGTCGGGTTATACCTAACAAAGATGAGGCTGATTTAACACTTAGTTTACCTTGCTTAACCTCTTTAATGATTCTTTTCTTGGTTTCAATGATATTAAGCTGGTCTTTGGTATACTTGACCATGGCGACCTCCTTTGGTTGATTTTTGTAACTAAAAGATCAGTATACACAAAGGTGGTCGCCTGTTTTTTATCACCTCACAGGCCATCTAAACTACTACCCAACCACGATACTGTGGATGTCAACTAATTCGCTGAAACTTTAACAAAAGAAGTCTATATTACTTTAAAACTTGTTCATGGTTGAGAAAAGTCTTGGGAAGAAAAAAGCACGGCTTGAGTGGTTCAAGCCGGGCTTGTCTTTATCTTATCTAAAACCCGCAAATTACATCATACCACCCATACCACCCATACCAGCAGCTGGATTGGCTGGGCCTTTATCTTCCTTCTCGGGAATATCGGCGATTAAGACCTCGGTTGTCAAAACCATCTTAGCCACCGAAACGGCGTTGGTTAAAGCTTGCCGAGTAACTTTAGCTGGGTCAATGACTCCCATTTTATAAAGCGACCCATACTCTAAAGTCATGGCGTTAAAGCCATAATCCCAATCTTTGGTGTTGGCCTTAACTTTGCTAACAACTTCACCCGGTTCAACACCGGCATTGGCAGCTAAAGTCCGGATGGGAGCCTCTAACGCCTTGTAAAGGATATCACGGCCGATCTTTTCATCGTCGGTTTCAAATTTCAAGTCCTTCAATGATTCTCTTACCCTTAATAAAGCCACGCCGCCGCCGGGAACGATACCCTCATCGACCGCAGCTTTGGTAGCCTCAACCGCATCTTTAACCCTCTCTTGAAGTTCTTTGAGCTCAACTTCGGTAGCGGCACCAACCTTGATAACAGCCACGCCGCCGGCCAGTTTAGCCAATCTTTCTTCAAGCTTCTCTCTGTCAAAGTCAGAGGTCGTTTCTTGAATGGCTTTCTTAATCTGGGCCACCCTGGCTTGGATGGTTTCTTTGGCGCCCTTACCGCCGATGATGCGAGTGTCGTCTTTGTCGGCCTCAACTCGATCAGCTCGACCTAAGTCCTCCAGCTCAACGCTTTCCAGCTTCCGGCCGGTATCTTGGGAGATAACCGTACCGCCGGTTAAAATAGCGATATCCTCAAGCATTTCCTTGCGCCGATCGCCAAAGCCTGGAGCTTTAACCGCTAAGACATTGAAAGTGCCTCTTAATTTGTTGACCACTAAAGTAGCCAAGGCTTCACCATCGATTTCATCGGCGATGATGACTATGTTTTTAGTGGCCTTGATGATCTTTTCCAAAAATGGTAACAGGTCGCTAACCGCTGAGATCTTCTGATCAGTGATTAAGATATACGGATCTTCGATAACCGCCTCCATTCTGTCTGGGTTGGTGACAAAATAAGGTGATGTCCAACCGCGGTCAAACTCCATACCTTCCTTGTACTCAATCTCTAGATCCAAACCTTTGGATTCCTCAACAGTAACAACACCGTTGTTGCCGACCTTCCTTAAGGCTTCGGCTATTCTTTCGCCAACTTGGCGGTCGCCGGCTGAAATGGTAGCCACTTGAGTGATTTCCTCATCAGTCTTAACCGTCTTCTTTCGCTTCATCAAGTTTTTAACCACTTCATCAGCTGCCGCTTGCAAACCCCTAACCAAAAGCATAGGGTTGGAACCTGCAGTCACCGCTTTCATGCCATGTTGAGTGATAACTTGAGTTAACAGCGTGGCGGTAGTGGTGCCGTCTCCGGCAACATCATTGGTTTTAGAGGCAGCTTCTTTAATAAGCTGAGCTCCCATGTTCTCAAATGGCTCCGGCAACTCAATTTCTTTCGCTACCGTGACACCATCGTGGACGACTCTAGGGCCGCCCCATTTCCTTTCTAAACCAACGTTTCGGCCCCGCGGACCCATCGTAGCTACGACCGCTTGGGCCAATATATCAATGCCTGCCATCAAGGCTTGTCTGGCATCGTGTCCTTTTTTGATTTGCTTTGCCATAATTACCTCCTTAAAATCACTTTAAATAATTTTTATAAACTTAAATAATTAGTTTTTAACTACGCCTAATACGTCATCAAACTTGACAAACATTAATTTGCGGTTTTGATACTCAAAATCCTCACCGCCCCATTTACGATAAACAATGGTGTCGCCAACTTTGCAGATTACTTTCTTGGCCTTATCATCAGCCGGGCCAATGGCCAAAACCTTGCCCAACTGAGGCTTTTTATCAACCGTATCCGGTAAAACAATGCCTGAAGGAGTGGTCTTTTCCATCTCCACCGGCTCCATTAAAACATAATTATAACCAGGGGTTACATCTAATGATTTTGGCATCTTGCCTCCTTTGATTCTTAATCAATTTTATAATTATTAGCAAATTAGATATCCGAGTGCTATTTTAATCATTATTTACCTAGCTGTCAAGGTTTTGTTATTAGGTATTTGATCGATAAGCTTTACTTTTTTGAATCTTTGGCTAATAATCAAACCATGTCAACCAAAATCATCAAACCAACTGTCTTGATTACCGGTGGAGCCGGCTTCTTGGGTCTGCATCTGGCTAAATTTTTTCACCGCAAAGGTTTTAAGGTCAGCCTGCTCGACATCGCCGATTACCCAACTTTTGAGTATGATACCGATAAATTCGAACTTTTAAAGATCGATGTTCGCAACCGAGCCGGAGTCGATCAAGCCGTTAAAGGCAAGGATGTCGTCATCCATGCCGCAGCCGCTTTGCCTTTATGGAACCGGCAAGACATCATGACTACAAATGTCAACGGGGCTAAAAACGTAGCCTACAGCTGCTTAAAGCATAAAGTTAAAAGGTTAATCCACATATCCTCTACCGCGGTTTATGGCGTACCTGCAACGCACCCGATTATTGAAACCGATCCCTTAGTTGGTGTCGGGGCTTACGGCGAATCCAAGATTTTGGCCGAAGAAGAGCTGGTTGGTTTTACCAAACAGGGCTTAAGACTTACTATCCTACGGCCGAAAACCTTCATCGGCACCGAAAGGCTGGGTGTTTTTGAGATTCTTTTTAACTGGATTCATGACGGTCGAAAAATTCCGGTTATCGGTTCCGGTCACAATCGTTACCAGCTTCTTGACGTTGACGATTTAGTTGAGGCCATCTATTTGATAAGTCAAAGCCGATCAAGGGAATTAAACGATGTCTTTAACATCGGCGCTAAGGAGTTTGGCACTGTAAGGCAAGATCTAGAAGCTTTGTTTAAGTATGCCAAGTCAGGGTCAAGGCTGTTGCCAACACCGGCTTGGCTGGTTAAAAGTAGTTTGAGGTTATTGGAAAAACTTAATCTATCTCCCTTGTACCAATGGGTCTATGATACGGCCGACAAGGACTCGTTTGTTTCGATTAAAAAACTTGAAACGAAACTAAATTGGTCGCCTAAATACTCCAATCAAGAAGCCTTAATCAAATCATACGATTGGTACATCAAGCACTACGACCAAATCAAGTCCCAAAGATCCGGGGTCAGTCATACCGTCGGTTGGAAACAAGGCGCTTTAGCTTTGATCAAAAAACTTATGTAGCCAAATTTTGGCAATTTGGATTAAAATCTTTAACAACCACCGTTGGTTAAGTCAGAAAACCATTTTAAGTTGTGATAAAATAAAGCCATGGTTGAGAAAAAAAGGAAACTAACGGTTAAAAAAACTATTTCTGGCAAGCAAAATCGCCGATCAAACAAGCCAAAAACAGCTGGTTTTGATCTTAGCCTCCATCTTAAAAACAACCTTAATTTCTATCTTTCTGGATTTGTAACCTTAATTTTGTCGGTTGCCGCCTGGTTATACTTTAAAGAACAGGTAACTCGGTTTTCATTTATTATGCCGATCGTGGCCACTTGGATTTTCTACCTCATCATGACCGAGGTTGACGACGACTCTGATAAAGATCATTAAATCAAATCTTGTTTTTTTATCAAGTATTGCCCTTGTTTTACTTGTGGTTTATAATGATTTTAAATAATAAGTTTAAACTTATCAAAATAAAAAAGGAGACAAATGATGTTTTTAATTAACGATGTATATGCTGAAGCTACCACTCAAATTCAAGTCGGCGCTCCCGGCGTTTCATACTTCGCTGACATCGGCAGTTTGCTTTCCGGCATGTTGACCATCGCCATCATCTTTGGTGCTTTGGCGGTTTTTGTTTATCTTATCTGGGGTGGCTTTGAGTGGCTGACTTCAGGCG
>JAJRVN010000033.1 GCA_024277325.1 Patescibacteria group bacterium
ACTGGAATCAGACATAGAATAGTCGGCCTTAACAATTGGGCAATTGTTGCTGAGATTTGGCAACATACTAATCCTAACAACCCTTCCGATGAGTTCGATATTGTCAGGGTCCAGGATGACTTTGTCGGCTATAAAGGCGATAAATATAGATAACAGCTATTTAAACCATGCCGCGAATGGAAACGGAACCACTGCCTCGTATCGAACGAATTAGTTTGGGTACAGGCATCATCCCTTTTACAAAAATTAACAAGCAAATACATATCTTGTTCATGTTAAATTTGCGTATGCTCAGCCAAGGAAACGCCGTCTTAACACCTTTAGCTGCGGGGGGGCATATCAGCTACCTGGCCAACTATTAATCAAGCTATTGACCAAGTGCCGCTGTTTAATATGTCTCCTGAAACAAAGTCTAGTAGTCCTCAAGCAGATTTTAGATTTTCGATTCCTTATCCAGGGGTTGAAACAGCTGAAGCTGTTTTGGCTTTGCCAAAAATTTTAAAACTAGCCCAGCCTCACATTGCAACAACCATCATGAAAGAGGCAGGAGAAGAGCTGACTCCTTCTGATCAGGGGCACGAATTAGAAAGTTTGTTAATGTTTATTAATCCAAACCGCCGGTGGAACTTGGAATCAAGTGAAACTTATTTTTTAGCTTTGCAGCAAGCGTTATTGGATCGATTACGAAGCCACCCACCATATATAAATGTTACAGCAACTAGAATGAGGATGAAAAATAAGGATGGCACACTTGAGCCGACTTTATCTTATCAAAGAATATTCTTTATGCCATTAAATTATTCTCATCTTAAACCCTTAGTTGCAGCCGGTTACTGCAGTATCACAAAACAAGAAGATGTTATTCAATCACCGTTAACCTTATTACCTTTTTCAGTTTTGCAACTATACAAAGATAATGCCTATAAAGAAGAAGAGTATTATCGATTAGGTAACATCAACATAGCCACATCTACATTAGCTGCTATTAATCGATTCTTCATCAAGAGAAGATAGCATCTTTAAGAAAAAGTCGCTTAGCCTTTAGATGTGGTTTCCAGCTACAAAGCTCCAGCTGTAAAAGAAAACTAAGATGGCATAAACTACCAGAGATATTCTTGTCTTTAAACCGTCTTTAATCATGCCTGCATTCATTAAAATCAAAAAAGGCACTATGGGCAAAGCGTAACGACTGATATCCCGATGGGCCACAAAGAATAAAGAGAACAAAAATAAAGCCGAAAACATCCAGATCGGCGATTGTTTAAACCTCTGCCAGCTCTTAAGCAGCAAAAGGGTGTATAAACTTAAAAGTAAAACTATATCTTCCAACCAAAAACTACCAACCCATACTTGATTCGGGTTAAAAACCTGCAAAATGGGCCAAAACAAGTGCATATTATCGCCGGACTTAAAATAAGCCCAGAAATCACCGGTGGTCAAATAATAAAACCAATTTAGGCCGACAAAAGCTGTTAATCCGCCAATAATAACTAACCAACTTCGCCTGTCTTTTAAGGTTTGGATTATACTTAATTTATGCTCGGCTATCCATAACCATAAGCCAAAAGCAGCAAAGATGAAAAATGCCGGCGATTTAGTCCAAAAGGCTAAAATAGCATGAATGATTGCTAACAAATACCTTTGTTTTTGCCAAAATAAAAAAGCTAAGAGGGTTAAGGACATAAACAATGCTTCCGGCGAGATGATGTTGTTAACCACCCACATCCGCGGCGGAAACAAGGCTACAACTAAAACCAAAACAGGGTGGGGCAATCGGTTGAACAAGGCTTGGTATAATCTTATCCATACCCAAACCAGCAATAAGCTAAAAATAAAACCGACTAAAATGCCGGCAGCCGGCAAGCTGACCAAGCCTAAAGAAAGCTGTTTTAGTAAATCGATAAAAAAAGGTAAAAGAGGAAAGTGGGCCGGAAAATAAGCTGCTGACCGATCAAGCCAAGCCCATAAATCAGCTATTCTCTCAGGCGAGTACCAGGTATCGGCAACGGCCAAAAAATAAGGGCCGTCAAAGTTTTTCCACAAAACTTCAAAACTTAAGCTCGGCCAATATAACTTAAATGATGTGAAAAAGGGGATTAAAAAGGCTATTTTTAATAAAGCTATGCCACCGATTATCTTAAGCCAGTAATTTTTGATCGTCATTTTGATTTTATTATACAGTTTTTTCGTTTCTCAACCGTATAAACCTGGTTTTTAGTCTTAAACTACTTAATCAAATTTGACGATCAAAAAAGCAAAACCCCATAGTTTATAATTAAGCAATTGATTATGGGGTTAAGCAGCTTAGTTGAAACAATAAGGTCAGCCCAATTAAGACAAGCTCAAACTGTTGCTATTCTTACCGAGGGCACTATTCCATCAAAAAGCTTTTACACTAGATTCAGGGACCTTTCAAGCTATTTAACCAACATACCACAATCTTTTAAGCCCCTAATTGAACAGTCTATGCAATCATTTTCTCTTAATGCTTTCATTCTAGACCTTGGTTGTGGTAACGCCGGCTTTCTTCGAGATTTATCTTGCCAATATGGATTATCCAACTTGTATGGAATAGACCTGGAACCACCGGCTGATCCGGTTGATTATAATAAAATAAAAATCTTATTAGGGGATCTCTCCAGATCCCGCGTTTTTCGCCAGTTGCGAAACCAGGCTCCACATGGATTCGACCTTATCATTTCTACGAACACGTTTCCATACTTGGCTAATCCGTTACTAACTTTAAAAATGGCCTATTCCCTTTTAGCATCTGACGGATTACTATGTATCAGACAACTACCCATAGAGTTTGTTTTGCCTGAACCAAACGACAGGTCTCAATTAAAATTACTATTAATTAACCATGGCTTTAGCATTATATCTTCTGAATACAGAATACGTGGTGCGGGGTGGAAGGAGTTTTGGGAAGTTTTGACCAAAAAAACACCCCACCATCCAGGCCGATTATCTTTACCTATCAGGCTTACTTTAAAAACAAAATCGGTCCAGATTATACATAACTATCCTCCTTTTACTTATCATATTTATCAACTTATTCAAGATACCGTAAACTCACATTCTTAGACTGTCAATTTCCTATTTAGTTTAAAAGATAAGTGTAAAATCTACAACCTTTATAATATTTGTATATGCTCAATAAAATAAAGACTTGGCATCTCGAGTTAGTGGTTGTGTTGGTTGTTTCGACCCTACTTCGTTTCTGGCAGTTTGGTTCAAGGGTTATGTTCCTTGGCGATCAGGGTCGCGACACCTTAATCGCTTATAATATCCTCCATGGCGACCTAACCTTTATCGGCCCGATGACCTCGGTCGGCAACTTTTATCTTGGACCTTTTTATTATTACTTCATCGCCCCTTGGCTTTTAATCTTCAATTACTCGCCTGTGGGGCCGGCTTTTGGCATTGCTTTTTTCAGCCTTCTAACCATCCTCTTACTTTATGTTTTTATCTTTAAGCTCAGTCAATCCCACTTAATCGCTTTTTTGATAAGTCTTATCTATGCTACCAACCCGATTATGATTGAATATGCCCGTTTTTCTTGGAACCCGAATCTTCTGCCCCTTGCCAGCCTTGCTTTTGTTTATTTATCTTATCACTTCAGCCAACTGCCAAAACCAAAAAACAGACAGATTGTAGCTCTTGGGCTTACATACGGAATCATCATCCAGCTTCACTACCTGGCCGGACTGATTATTTTTTTACCAATAATCTTAAACTTTTCTTTCTGGAAAGATATCAAAAAATCCTACAAAGCCTGGCTTATTTTACTTGCTTCTGTTTTGATAACCGAGCTGCCTTTTATCTTGTTTGAATACAAACACGATTTCAGGGAAGTTAAAAATCTTATCTTGGCTCTAACCGCCTCTTCTCAAACGAGTTTGATAACTTTAAACCCCATATCAATTATTAAATCTAGTTTCAAAGTTGTTTGGCAGTTTAATAACCGATTTTTATTCGGTTATCCTTTGTTTTTGGTGTCCGTTATTTATTTATACACAAAAAACCAGCAAGACAAATCGATTAAGCTTATTTTAAGTCTCACTCTTATCAGTCTGTTATCTTTGGCTTTGTATAAAGGCCAACTCTATGACCATTACTTCGCTTTTGCTTATTTTTTGCCGGTTTTCACTTTGGTTGTTGCTTGGCGTAAGGTCCAAAAAACTAGATTCAACCTTTACTTACTATCGGTTTATGCTTTATTGATCGTAGTTTTTAATTTGATTGGCGTTTATGGCAAAATCTTCAAGCATCCGGCCAACAACCAAATCAAAACTACCTCTCAAGCAGTCAGCTTAATCATCGATAAATCAGGTGGTCAACCTTTTAATTTTGCTCTTTTGTCTGACAACAACTATGACTTGGGCTATAAGTATTTCTTCAAACTCAAGAAAGCTCAAGTCAAAACCATCCACGAACAATTAACCGACCAACTTTTTGTTGTTTGTGAAAAGCCGGCCAATCGATGCCGGCCAATCGGCAACTCGTTATGGGACATTGCCGCTTTTGGCTGGGCTAGAATAGACAAGGTTTACAAAGTTGCCAACTTGACCATTTACCAGTTGGCCCACTATCAAAAACAATAAGTTATTGTATACTAAATCATGACTAAATTATCAGTGATTATCCCTTGTTATAACGAAGAGGCCAATCTTAAAAGAGGGGTCTTAAACGAGGTTTTAAATTACTTGACAAGTAACGAGCCTGACTTTGAACTGATTATCGTTGATGACGGCTCAACCGATAAAAGCCGACATTTTATTAAGGATTATATCCAAAAACATAAACAGGTGAAGTTGATAACCGCCAACCATCTCGGTAAGGCCCCGGCTTTGAACCTGGGTATTCAAGCTGCCTCCGGTAGGTTGACTCTTTTAACCGATATGGATCAATCAACCCCGATAAACCAATGGAATCGGTTAAGACCTTATTTTGACCGAGACTATAGTGTAGTCATCGGCTCCCGCGGTAAAGACCGCAAGAACTTCTCCGCTTTCCGCCAAATCCTTTCTTGGGGTTTTAGAACCATCAGAAAAGCAATGCTTTTAGCCTCGATCAACGACACTCAATGCGGTTTTAAAGCTTTTGAAACTGGTTTAATCAAGCAAATCTTTCCTCAATTGGATGTTGTGGTTAAAGCACAGCAAACCAGTGGCTGGCGAGTATCGGCTTTTGATGTTGAACTTTTGTTTATTTTTGAAAAACTGGGCATCAAGATAAAAGAAGTTTCGGTCGTTTGGGAAGATAAAGATATCTCTGTCGGCAAATCACGTAACTTTATCAAAGAATCAATCGAGATGTTCCAGGAAATAACCAGAGTTAAATTTAACGATTGGCAAGGTAAATACACTAAAATAAAACTTGAACCAAGACCATGATCGAGGACTATCTACGAAAGCTGTGGCGGCTTGCTCTAACCAAAAAAGGCTTGATTTTCTTATTCAGCTTGGCTCTTTTTTATTTTGGCATTTATCTATTTAATCTAACCATCTTACCCGTCTTTGCCGACGAGGCTATCTATATCCGCTGGGCTCAACTTATCAAAAACGTCCCAACCTTGCGCTTTGTCCCTCTGCAAGACGGCAAACAACCTTTGTTCATGTGGCTTTTAGCTTCTTTGTTAAAATTTAAGCTTGATCCATTGTTCACTGGTCGGTTTTTATCTGTTTTAACCGGCTTTGGTTTAATCACTACCCTAAGCCTGACAATCAGCCATCTTTTAGCTAAGGCAAAACTAACCAACACTGATTTCTTAAAAACATTTGCCTTTTCGGCCATCGTTTTAATTAGCTTGCCATTTGTTTTTTTCTTTGCCAGAATGGCCCTGGTTGATATGATGCTGGCTTTTTTATACGCCGCCAGTATCTACCTTTTTTTGCTTTGGTGGCGCTTTCCCCGCCTAGACCTGTCCATTATCACCGGCTTTGTTATCGGTTTGGCTTGGCTGACTAAATCTCCTGGTTTAATTTTGCTGACAATCTCTCTGGCTTGGATGGTCTTCAAAATCTTTCAAACTAAAGATCTCAAAATTATCAGCCATCTAGTTGCCTTAACATTAACTACCAACTTCGTTTACGGCATTCTCAGGTTGTCGGCCAATTACCATATGATTGCTTCAAGAAACAAGGATTATCTTTTCCCCTTGTCCAAGTTTTTATCAACTCCGCTTGACCCTTTCATTCCCCACCTAAAAGATGTCGGCCATTTTTATTGGTTTTACTTTACCCCGATCGGGTTTATTCTCATTCTTACCGGTCTGGTTTACTTTTTTAAACACAAAGGCTTCTGTCAAACCTCAAACCTTATCTATCTTAGCTTTATCTTTTTGCCTTTTGTCTTCACCTTGATCTTTGCTCGAGTTTTCACCACCCGATACCTTTTGTACTTTAGCTTACCCCTAGTTTATTTTATTGTCTATTTTATCAATCGCTTAAAACCGGCCAAGCTATCTTTTGTCTTGCTTTTTGGCCTGGTTGTTTGGGGCGGGTACTATAACCTAATCCTGGCCACCAAACCAACTAAAGCTTCTCTGCCTTTTCAAGAATACCGCGGTTACTTGACCGACTGGACCGCCGGCTGGGGTATCAAAGAATCGGCTAACTTTTTCAAACAACAAGCCAAATCGGCTCCGGTTGTTATCGGCACCGAAGGTTATTTTGGCACCATGCCGGACGGTTTATGGATTTACCTGGATCAAATCAATAACCTTAACATTCTTGGTGGTCCGGTGCCGGTTAAACAAGTTCCTCAATCACTGATTGATTCGGCTAAATCCGGCAACCTGACCTATCTTATCGCCCATAAATCCCGCTTTTTTATTCCCAAAAACGCGATTGATAATCAACTTAAGCTTATCAAGTCCTATGCCAAGCCGGCCGATCCCGCCACTAACAAAGTCGACGCCCTTCTAGTTTGGCAAGTTAGACCTTAAAATCACTTAAAAAATTTAAAATTAAGATTTTAAAATTGATTACAAATTTCAAATTAAAAATTAAAAACCGGCTCAGCTCAACTGGTAGAAAGACAATTTTAATCATTGTTTTATCGGTATTTGTTCTCCTTCCCACTCTCACCTGGCTTTCTCATCCAGGCTTTTTTAGAGTTGATGATGACATCCAAACCATGCGGGTTTTGGAAATGACCAAATGCCTTAAAGACCTGCAAATCCCCTGCCGCTGGGTGCCAGACATGGGTTACGGCTACGGCTATCCCCAGTTTGTTTATTATGGTCCACTGCCTTATTACTTGATGGCCTTGGGTCATTTGTCCGGTTTATCCATTATCGCCGTTATCAAACTCTTTTTCGGTTTAAGCATCCTCTTATCGTTTGTAACCTTTTACTACCTGGTTCGCCGTTTTGTTTCACCATTATCAGCTTTTTTTGGCGCTTTTTTGTATACCTACGCCCCTTATAAAATCACCAATATTTTTAACCGTGGCGCCTTGGGTGAGTTCACCGCCTGGATACTAATTCCTCTCATCTTGGCCTTCATCTACGATCTGTCCCAAAAACCAAGGAATAAAAAAACTCTAATCTATTTAGTTTTAGCGGCATCGGTCCTTATCATTACCCACAACCTAAGTCTGATACTGTACGCGCCGGTAATTTGGCTTTTTAGCCTTTTCTGGCTTAAACAAACCTCAAAACCAAAAACCTACTTGAACAAGCTGATCGTTGCCGGCCTGATTTCATTGGCCATTACCGCTTGGTTCTGGCTACCGATGCTTTTTTACCAAAACCAAGTTCATATCGAAACCATGTTTTGGGGTTACTTTAACTACTTGGCTCATTTTTTATCAATAAAGGAAATTCTTTTAACTCGTTTTTGGGATTGGGGTGACTCCCAACTTGGCATCTGGGATAGAATGACTTTATCCTTGGGCCTTTGGGCTTGGAGTCTATCAAGCCTAACCTTGACTTTTGTCTGGCTTAAAAAACAAACTCACCGATACTTGATTACCTGGTTTTACCTTCTTTTGTGGGGGCTTATGTTTTTAACCCATTCAAAATCAACTCTTATTTATCAACTCATACCTTTTCTCCAAAAGCTTCAATTCCCATGGCGCTGGTTGTCCCCTGCCGTCTTTTTAACCGCTTTTATCTCCAGCTTTTTAATAGACACCTTAAAACCGGCACTTAGAAAACTCTGGCTTTTGGTCTTGGTGTTTATCATCATGCTCAACTTTGGCTTTTGGTTTAATTTTGAAAAGTGGCAAAACTTTACAGATAAAACCAAGTTCACCGGCAAGTCTTGGCACCAACAACAAACCATCTCTATCTTTGACTACCTGCCCAAATCAGCCACCCATCCGCCAACCAAAGCCTCACCCGAAAAGCCTTACTTTATCAATGGACAGGGTAGGGTAATTAATTTCAACCGCCGAACCAATTCTTGGCAGATTAATCTTTACGTCACCAGCCCAAAAGCCACTTTAGAAGTGCCTAATTTCTACTACCCGGGTTGGGTGGTTAAGGAAAAAGGTCAACATCTTAACTTCAACCACAACAACGAACTGGGTCTTATTCGTATTCCCTTAAACAAGGGTCGGCACAACCTTATTGTTAAAATGCAACGAACCGGTCTTTTTTGGCTGGCCGATATAATTTCTATAGCCGGCTTGGCTTATTTACTAACACTTGTCTGGCCAAACTTAAAATTTAAAATTAGAAAACAATCAAAATGAAAAAACACCTGTTCATCAATATCCTACTCATACTTTTTTCTCTTATCGGCTTTCGTCACCTTCTGTTGCCCGGTTACTTTCCCATGGATGACAATACCCAAATCATGCGCCTGTATGAGCTCAAAAACTGCCTTAGTGACGGTCAGTTTCCCTGTCGACTGGTCGCGCACCTTGGCAACGGCTACACCTTCCCCTTGTTTAATTTCTATTCGCCTTTTGTTTATTACTTTGGCGTTATCTTCCGGCTTTTTAATCTCTCCTATGTTTTTATCGCCAAACTTTTGTTTGGTTTAAGCATCCTTCTCTCAGCCGGCTCTTTTTACTGGCTGGTTAAAAAGGTTTTCAAGTTGGGCATTTATTCAGCCTTAATCGGCACTCTTTTTTATTTATGGGCACCTTATCGAGCCGTTGATATTTACGTCCGCGGCGACTTGGCTGAAAGCTGGGTCTTTGTCTTTTTACCTTTGGTCTTTGGTATTCTTTACCAACTGACTCATCAAACAAAAATCAAAACCATAATTATCTACAACTTGATTTTGGCCGCTTTCTTTTTAAGCCACACCGTTTCTTTGATTACTTTATCCATACCTATCTTTATCTGGCTTATCTTTCTTTTAATTACTTCAGTCGATAAGGTCAACTTTATCAAAAGGTTCCTTCTTTTACTGCCGGCCGTCGGCTTGGCCGGTTTTTACCTGTTGCCGGCCGTTTTTGAAAAAGACTTGGTTACTACCGAAACTATGTTCACCGGTTATTTTAACTACACTAATCATTTTGTTTCCTTAAAACAGCTTTTTTTATCCCGTTTTTGGGGATACGGCGGCTCTAACGTTCTGGACAACGACACCATGTCCTTCCAACTTGGCTGGCCGATGTGGTGGCTTGTGATAATCTACACCTTGATAAGTTTAACTTACTTAACTAAAAGGGTTTTAAAATTAAAAATTAAGAATTTAAATTTGATTAAAAAATTCAAATTTCAAATTTCAAATTATTCCATCATCATAATCTTTCTTTACCTTATTTCCATCTTTTTGACTCACGCTAAATCTTATCCCATCTGGCAAGCTCTGCCTTTTTTAAACTATCTTCAATTTCCCTGGCGTTTTCTTTTGCCGGCGGTTTTCTTCCAAGCCTTGATCGGCGCTTTTTTGATACACTCTTTAAACCAAAACTTAAAAACCAAAACCAAAGCTTTTCTTTTTGTAACCTTGGCCCTACTTACCATCGGACTTAACTTCTCTTTCTTTAAACCCGAAACTTGGTGGCCCGATTTTACCGACAAAAGCTTTTTTGCCCAAAATTACTTCACCAAACAACAACAGGCTATCATCAACGATTATTTGCCTAAAACCGTCAAACAGGTACCCAAAGTCGGTCAGTTTAAGATGCCTCAAGTTACAGCCGGCAAGGCCGACATTAAAGAATGGCAGCTAAGATCAAATTATTGGCAGTTTATAGCTGAAACTTCCAACAATACCCAAATTTTAGTACCGGTTTTTGATTTTCCCAACTGGCAAGTGGTTGTTAACCACAAACCAGTTTCCCACCAGGTAGACAAAGAGTACGGCTTTATCAGCATAACCGGCCTGACCGAGGGCAAACACATCATTCGTGGCTACTTTTTGAACTCCCCAACACGAATTATGGCTAATTCCACCTCTATTCTAGCCTTAATTATCTTATTGTTTTTATCACTTTAATCATGTCCGTATCCGCTATTATTCCGGCTTATAACGAATCTGAACGGATTCTTAGAATCTTGAAGCCACTTATCAGCCACCGGTTAGTTTCAGAAATCATAGTTGTTGATGATGGTTCAATCGATATGACCCGTCAAACGGTTAAACAATTTAGTCCAAAAATTAGACTGATTAGTTATAGACAGAATAAAGGTAAAAGCTATGCTGTCAGTCAAGGTTTAAAAGCCTCCAAAAACGACATCATTCTTACTCTAGATGCCGATTTAAAAGGCTTAAAACATAAACACATTGATCTGCTGGTTAAACCAGTTATTAAAGATAGTTGTGTAGTTGCTTTAGCCATGTGTTTAAATAGCTTTTGGATGTACAAACTAATCAACTTGGATCCGATTACCGGAGTTAGGTGTTTTAATAAAAAAGCCGTAAAGCCAGATGTCTCAAAAATAAATTCATTATCCAGTTTTGATATAGAAATATACCTAAATAAGCTTATATTAATAAATGGTTTATCTATATACACCTATTACTTTAACGATCTGTTAAATACGCCCAAATCAATTAAATTCGGCACTTTTAACGGCGTAAGAAATGATATAAAGATGATTATCCAAATTTCCAAATATTATAAATTTAACCTTTTGGGTTTCACTCAAGATCTTTACTTACTTTTAAAAAGAGTAAAAACTTAAATCAAAACGTTTTGTTAAACTAAGACAACAATGATTGGTAAACAAATCAAATTAACCTCAAAAAACCGTTTTTGGCTTATTCTTTTGTTTATTTTCTTGTTTGCTTTCCGCCACTTTCTGTCTTTATATTTTTGGCATTTCCATGATGAAATGCAGCCTATTTGGTTTTATGAGTGGGTTCAAGGCTTTAAAAGCGGCCTGTTTCCTGTCCGCTGGGCCCCGGATTTGGTTTGGGGCTTAGGCTATCCTCTGTTTACTTTTATATATCCTCTGCCTTACTACATCGGCGGCTTGCTTCACCTGCTTGGCTTCTCCTTAATCTCATCCTTTAAAATCTATATCTTCACCATCCAGCTTGTCGGCCTTATTTTTTTTAACCTAAGCCTTTTAATCTTTAAAAAGCCCAAAAAAATCCATGATTACATCTTTATTTTA
This sequence comes from Patescibacteria group bacterium, assembly GCA_024277325.1. Classification (GTDB taxonomy): domain Bacteria; phylum Patescibacteriota; class Microgenomatia; order JAADGY01; family JAADGY01; genus JAJRVN01. The sequence goes on from JAJRVN010000033.1 coordinate 11,531, forward strand.
GCTGTTAACCTTATCTTTCTAGCCTTTCCTTACCGAGCCTTGGATACTTACGTTCGCGGCGCTTTGGGCGAAATAGCTTTGTATTTTTCGATTCCTTTTTGGCTTTACTCTTTCTTTTCATACCAAAAATTTAAACAAAAAAGGTGCCTCTACTTGACTGGTTTGGCTTATGGCTTAATCGTTCTATCACACAACATCGGCGCTTATCTTTTTATCCCAATTCTTTTATCTTTAAGCCTTATTTGGCCGGTTTCATCCCCAATAAAGACTAGTTATTTAAAAGTTAAGCTCAAACAAAGCTTCCTGCCCTTATTTTCAGGCCTTTTATCAACTGCTTTTTTTTGGTTGCCGGCTTTGATGGAAAAAAACTTGATGGTCGATAATCCCATCTTTAACGTTGCCGATCATTTCCCCTTTATCAAGCAGCTTATCTGGTCAAATTGGGGCTATGGCGCCTCCCACTGGGGCCCTTTTGATGATCTTTCATTCCAGCTGGGACTTGCTTCTTGGCTGGCGCTTGTTACTACCGGCCTTTTTTTTGCATACCTTGTTGTTTATAAAAAAACAAAACTTAAAAAACTGATTCTGCCGGCCTTTTTTCTAATTACCATTATCACTGCTTTTTATCTTTTAAACATCCGCTCTTTATGGTTGTGGCGGGTTTTGCCTTTAATGAACTATTTTCAATTCCCTTTGCGGCTTCTGATTATTCTAAACTTTTTCATCCCCTTTTTTTACTTTTTTGTTTTTAAAAATATTAAAAACTCCCGGCTGTTTACAGCTGCCAACTTAATCATTATCATCCTATCAATCAGTCAAATTCTTATGTTTTTTAAGCCGGATAAGCTGATCAAATTAAATGACCAGTACTTCTTTGATCGCTACCTGCCAAACGGCAGCCGTTACTTTCATAACTCAGAAGAATACTTAAGACTGCCAAAAAACACCAACCGGCCGGATCAGGTTTATCCAGAAGCCGAAAGTCAAGACATAAACACGTCGGTTAACATAAAAACCAAGCAATTTAACCAACTTGTTTTCTCTGTTGTTAACACCGCTTCAGAAACCGTTACTATCCGCCGGCTGTTTTTCCCCAGTTGGCAGATAGAAGATAACGGTCGATCAATCACCTACACCAAAGCCGCCGATGGCCGGATCAAGTTTGACTTACCTCCCGGCCAACACTCTATTTCTGTTACACTTCATCAAACCCTAATTGAAAAACTGGCCAATCTCATCTCGCTTGTCTCTTTAATTATTTTCATTATCCTTATTCGTAACGATCCGGGATCGTTAGAGGATTTATAATTACACCATGGAACTTGATTTACATACCATTAAACAAAAAAGTCTTAAAAGCTTGGTCTCTTTGTTTATCCGTACTTTTTTAATGCAGTTTATCTCTATTATCAGCTACTTTTTCATTACTCTATTTTTAAGCCAAAAGGAGCTTGGTGTCTATTTTATTGTTGCTGCTTTGGCCGGCTTTTTTAGCTTTTTTGCCGACATCGGTCTGTCAGCGGCCCTGATTCAAAAGCATAAATCTCCTTCAAAAAAAGAAATCCGTTCAACCTTTACCCTTCAACAAATCTTGGTCTTGACGATTAGTCTGATCGTCTTTTTGCTTTCTAATCAAATAGCTACATTTTACGACTTGTCTCAAGCCGGACTTTATCTTTTATACGCTTTAATCGTCTCTTTTATCTTGAGCAGTTTTAAAACCATCCCATCGGTTCTGGCCGAACGCCGGTTGGATTTTGACAAGTTGGTTATTGTCCATGTCGCCGAAAATATCATCTTTAACTTTACCGTTGTTATCTTGGCTTGGCGGGGACACGGCCTCTATAGCTACATCTATGCTATCTTGGCTCAAGCTATTTTTGGTGTCACCGCTTTAAACCTGCTTATCAAATGGCCATATGGTTACTCTTTTTCCTTTTCCAATCTTAAAGGCCTTTTGCACTTTGGCATACCTTATCAATTCAATTCCCTGTTGGCCCAGTTTAAGGATAGGTTGATGATTATGTTTTTAGGCAAGGTTATCGGTTCGCAAGGAGTCGGCATTTTAGGCTGGGCTGAAAAGTGGGCCAATCTACCCTTAAGATACATCATGGATAATACTATGAAGGTAGCTTTCCCAGCTTGGTCGCGTCTGCAACACCAAAAACAAATCTTAACTAAAGCTATCGAGATAACCTTGTTTGTTTTATCCTTTCTGATTTTTCCGGTCGCCTTCGGCCTATTGGTTTCGGCCAAACCTTTTATTCTTCTGATTCCAAAGTATCAAAAATGGCTGCCAGCGATTATCCCTCTTTATTTTTATGTTTTCAATGCCGTTATTGCCTCGATCTCGACCCCATTAACCAATGCTCTATCAGCCATTGGTAAAATTAAATTGGTCAGCCTTTTTATGGTCTATTGGACGGCTTTGACATGGCTGTTTACCCCTTATCTAGCCTACAGGTTCGGTTTTGTAGGCGTTTCTTACTCGGTCGGCATTATCGCTTTACTAACTATGCCAATCATTCATATAAGCGCTAAAAAACTTGAAATCAATGTATTGCCGGCCATTTTACCCAACCTTTTAAATTCAGCTCTGATGGCCTTGGTGGCATTGGTTCTCTTTAATGCCATGCCTTTAACTTGGCCGAACTTCATTGCCATCATCCTTATTTCAGCTTTAATTTATTTAATCATCTCGCTTAAGTTCTTAGGTCACAAGCTAAAAAAGAGTTATCAACTATTACTAAACAAATGAATTCCTTAATAAAGGTTCTTTTTAACTTAATTTTAGGATTTGTTTTCTTAACCAACTCAACCATAGTGAAGGCTCAATCTTCACCCCAGTTTCATCTGGTTTTTCCAGTCAGGGGCAGTGATTTTTGGCAAAGGCCATACCAACCGGTTAAAACAGTTAAACAAACCGTTGATTTTTTAAATCAAAATCAACTGCCGGCAACCTTTTTGCTTCGCTGGGATGCTCTAAACGATCCGGCAATCACTCAACTTTTAAAAAACAATCCCAACCTCAATCTTGGTTTGTTTTTAGAGATAACTCCATCCTTGGCTGACTCAATCAAGCTTGATTATCCGACAAACGATAGCCGCTGGTATTATCCGGACAGAGTCTTTACCGTCGGTTACAACCTAAATCAACGACAAAAAATCATCGATGCTTATGTTAATAAGTTTAAACAGGTGTTTAGCAAAACCCCCGATCTTATCGGTGCTTGGTATATTGATTCTTTTTCCATTAATTACTTTAGCGAGAAATATAAAATCAAATCTTTTTTAATCGTCTCTGATCAAGACGGCACCGATCACTATTTGGTTTGGGGCTTGCCGTTTAGCCGAAATTATCATCCGGCTTATCTCAATCCGCTTGTTCCTGGCAAAACAGCCACAACTATCTACCAGTGGGCCCCCAGAGACATCTTTAACGGCCTAGATAATGCCTCTAAAAAATCAAGCCTTTACTCTTTACAAACCAATGATTACCTTAAACTCAATTACAATTTGGATTACTGGTACTCAGCTATTGATGATTATAAAAACAGCCAAACGACCCAGCCTCTGACCCTAATTCTTGGTTTGGAAAATGATGAGATCAACCCCCAAGCCTACACGGATTTGTTTACCGGCATTGTCAAGCTTAAAAATCAAAGCTTTATTTTTGTCAAAAATCTAAAACCGGCGCCAACCGCCTTCTTTAATGTTTTCCAAAGCCAAAAACAAAGCCAAACCGCTTACCTGATTCAAAACCAAAATTATAGGCTGTATTTAAAAACCGACTCAAATAAAACCTCGATTTTGGATTTAAGAAGTTTCAAAGGCAATGATTATCCGGTTTTTTGGTCTTTTTATCCTAATAAAAACCATCTTCTATACGCCCAAACCGATGCCTTAATCGATGCGGTCCAGCTAAAAAACCCAATCGTGCTTAACTATCCAGTCAGGTTTGACTCAAAAACCAACAGCCTTACCGCTAATGGCCAAACCAAGATCTCTTTTGATCAAGTCCAAATAAAGTTTACTGACCGGGTTGATCCTAAACTCAAGCGAGCGGTTAACTCTTTTACTGATATCAAGCTGACCAAATCAAGCTTAATTTTCTCTAGTTTTTATAAAAATCAACTTAAGTTAAACCTTTTATCGATTGTTTGGCTTATTATCTTTGTTATTTTGGCCTTTTTCATCTTAAATAAATTTTTCGGTAAGGTTAAAAGCCTTTTTATTATCTTCCTTTCCTTTATTTGGTCGTTTCCTTTGCTTTTATCCGGCCTGCCAACCAAGTTTGGCCTTGGCTTTTGGGGGCCAAACGGCCATGACGCTATCTGGCATCTGGCCCTTAGCCGATCAATCTTAAACGGCTGGCCGATAAATCACCCAACCTTATCTGGGCAGCTTTTAACCAACTATCATTTCGGCTTTGATCTGATTTTAGCTACCTTGTCCAAGTTAACCCATATACCCTTAACCTTTCTTTACTTTCAAATCCTGCCGCTTATTATGGCTTTGGCCATCTTGCTTTTAAGCTACAAACTTTACATCCGGCTTTTTGCAAGCCAAAAAGGCGCTTTATTTAGTTTGTTTTTCATCGTCAACGCCGGCTCGCTTGGCTTTATCATCACGATCATCAAAAAACAACCTCTTGGCGGCGAATCGGCCTTTTGGGCCAACCAAGCTATCTCTACTCTTTTAAACCCGCCCTTTGCCACCAGCCTTATTTTGATCTTGATCTCTTTGCTTTTGCTAACCAAACGACCAAGAACCACACTTGATTATTTTTCAATCTTTACCTTACCGGCTATCACTTTGTGGTTTAAAGTCTACGGCGGTTTGTTTGCCGGCTTTATCATCGGTCTTTGGTTTGTCAGGCAACTTTATCTTAAAAAAATCGCCGGCTTAAACCTTTTGGCCGGGGTTTGGGGTGGCCTTTTATTCTTGGTTTCCTTAAAGCTTCTAACCGGCAGCCAATCGCTTATCGTCATCAAGCCGCTTTGGTTTGTGGTTAACATGTTTATTTTTCCTGATAGAGTAGGCTGGTTTAAGTTTGGTCAGGCCTTAACCACCTATTTGCAATCCCTTAGCCCCAAGCTTGTCATCGCCTTGCCGGTAGCTTTGGTTATTTTTTACTTGGGCAACTTTGGCACCAGAATTATATCCTTAGCAAGCTTAAAACAACTTAAGCCAAAAAACAAAGACATTTTACTTATTTTGTGGGCTGGAATCATTACTTTTGCTTTGATTCCAATTTTTATCATCCAAAAAGGCACGCCCTGGAACTCTATTCAGTTTCTTTATTATCCTCTCTTTTTTACCGCCTTTCTCTCCGGCACGTTTTTTATAAACCTACCTTCTTCCTTAAAGTTTAAAAATTTAGTCATCATGATTACTATTATGATGACTATCCCTACCACCATCGCCACCCTAAGCTACTACCTGCCGGCCATTCCCCATGCCAGCCTGCCTTGGGAAGAGGTTAAAGCTTTGTCATTTTTAGCCAAACAACCTCGGGGCAATATCCTGACTCTGCCACACAATCCTTATCTAAAAGATATCTACAACAACCCAACCCCTCTTTTTGCTTACGTTGACACCGCTTATGTCACCGCTTTTTCCGGCCAAACCGCCTACCTAGCCGATACCATGAACCTGGATATCTCAGGTTACGATTACAAACAAAGACAAACCGTTCTTAACCGGCTTTATGATCCCAGCCTGCCAGATTCCTACAAAAACAAGCTCTTGGTTAAAATAACTAAAGAAAACAACTTAAAATACATCTACATCCTTCATCTGCCTCAGTATAAACTTACCCCGCCTGCTCCTTGGCAAAAAATCTACCAAAACTCATTGGTTGAGATTTGGAAACTTTAAAATACCACAAATCACTCAATCTTTAACTCACACCGCCCCTTACAATCAACCCAACCTCTTTTAACTTCACTCTTAATTTTAATATTTATATTGCTATCAATCTTTAACATTTCTCCTTGCTTTTTAACATCTATATACTTGCCTTTCCCCACCAAACCTCTCATCTTAAAATCAGAACCTTTTTGAGGTTTTATCAAAATAATTTTTTTACCCAGATAATCAGGTTCTATTCCGGCCGTAACTATGGGCAATAGTAAAGCCGGCCCGCTTGACCAACCATGGGACCGGCTCCATCGGCCAGGTATATCCAAAAGTTTCTTGTCAGGATCATAAATTTCCCAAAAACTATCACCTTCCCACTTAGCTAACATGCCTCCCCAATAATTCTTAACCTCGGCCAATATTTGATTCCGATACCAATCAAATCTATTGGAACCATAAATCCCTTTATAAACCGCCATCAAGGCCCAAAACTTAAAATAAGGGGTTTTAATTTCACCAATATGCCTCATGACATAATCCGCGGTTAATTGTTGTTGTTTTTGATTATCATAAAAATCAGACAGCAATAAAAGCGTATTAAAATGAACCGAATTAACCACTTTTCTATTAACCGGCTTTTTCATCGCTTTTAGCATTCTTTGTTTTAAATCAGCGTAAAAAGGCCGCCACCTTGCCAAGGCTTCCTTATCGCCATAAGTTGCCGCCAGTTTCATTCCCTGGTTTAAACTGGTTAGATAAATTGCCGAAAAAAACAATGGCTCGTGTTTAACTTTTTCCAAATCACTATTCCAATCAACAAAAAGCCAGCCGGGTAGGGGAGTAATTAAACCATGGTTGGCAGTAACGGACATATAATGATTAAGCTGGTATTTTATTTGTTGCCAAACCTCATGTGGAATTTTTTCTCCTGTGAATAAGGTATAATCATAAGCCATCAAACTCAACGACAAGCCGTAATCCGTAAAAATAAAATCTCTGGATGTAGGCGCCATGCCGGTAATAAAACCATACTTCTTTTGGCTTAAAAAATCGCCAAATGATTTTTTAACCAATAAATCATCGCCAAAAAGAAAATAATTTACCCTCGCTTCAACCAATGCATCGCCTAAAAACTGAGTTTTTTCCCTTTGCGGACAATCTTCATAAACGTCCTGCATAGCATTTTTCAAAGTGAGTTTGGCAACTTGGTAAACTTTATTCAATCTTTTATTATTCAAAATTTCAAAACCGCT